>DASTIZ010000188.1:0-9859 GCA_035717045.1 Chitinophagaceae bacterium | reverse complement strand
AAGTCCAGCTTATTTCCTTTTTCAAAATTAGAAACGTATAAACCGATGCTTGTTTCTTCGTTGCTGATGGAATCAGATGCAGGGTGTGACCAGGCGGTAGCAATGGAACAGTTGATAATGGAAGAAGCAAAGAAGAACCAGAAAAGAATAGAGGGGTTGGAGACGATGAGCTTCCAGGCATCGATATTTGACAGCATTCCTTATAAATTGCAGGCGGAACAACTTTTGAAATATGTGAAGGAAGGCGATAGCAAGAGCAAGGCCGATAAACAATTTGAAGAAATGATCAATGCCTACAAATCCCAGGATATCGAAAGGCTTGGTGAATTTATAAATGACGACGATGGCCTCGGAAGCTATGGAGATCTTTTGCTTTATAATCGTAATCGAAAATGGGTTCAGAAATTAAAGACAATCATGCCAGAAAAAAGTGTAACCATCGCAGTAGGGGCGGGGCATCTTGCCGGAGAAAAAGGTGTGATCAAATTGTTGCGAAAAGAAGGCTATTCTGTAAAACCGGTGAAATACAGGATGAAGATGGAGAGAGTTATCTAATCGTTATGTTCAAAATTTGTATGCTTAATACTTCCGGATTTTTTTATCTTTAAGCTCACTCTTTCACCAAATAGATATTACTATGAAACCAAGCATCCTGCTGTGCATTTTTTCTATTTGCACATGTCTCTCGCTATCTGCTAATGAAGTTTCCCGGACCGCTGACCCACGCGCCACATTTGATAAGCTCTGGATTGATTATAACATTACTGAAGATGGAGTAAAAGGCATGAGGATCCATGTTAAGTTCACTGCTTACGACATGCAGAACTTGGATGCTTATATGGCTATCTATTTTGAGTATGACGATGAAATAGGAGGCTATCTGAAAGATAAGAACAGTAAATACAATAGCACGGCCGGGGAAGTTGCCGTGTACCGCAGCATAAAGCCCCTGTATAATCCGGCTGTATATAATGACTTAATTGTTTTTATGCCATATGAAGAATTTGACCTTGATCCCGGCCAATATGATCTTTCTATGGATGTTAAGTTAATTTACAAAGAGGGGGGTGTAATTTCAGAACTCACAACGTATTACTTCGAATATACGGAACCGGGCAGCACGACAACTTCCGGTGGCTCTCCCGCAAATAAGATAACGGCAACCTATAAAGATATGTGGGTTGAATATGATGTTTTTGAAAACAATCAGAAGGGAATGAAAGTACATGCCAAATTCTCTGTGTCGGGAATGAAGAATGTTGACGGCTATCTCGCTGTTTATTTTGAAACTAAAAAGGGCGAAAGACTTAAGTCAGACGTTTCCGGTTACCGAAGTACTTCCGGGCAGTTGGCTACCTACAAGTTGATTACTCCCGCTTTTGACCAGACTGATTACAGTGACCTTATTGTGTTTATCCCCTATTCAGCTTTTAAACTTGCCACCGGAAAGCACGATCTCAAGATGGATGCTGACCTGATTTATAAAGAGGGTGGAATGATACAACATTTGAATTATCATGAGTTCTGGATATCGAAATGAGCGGGTTTTTAGTTAGCCAATTTGACCAGCACCGGTTCATTGAGCATGTCGATCATTTTCTTATAAAAATCCTTGATAGCAGTATAATTTTCGGCCGGTACCAGTGTCGTTGTTTGTACAAACCGCATGATCACTTTGATCTCATTATTTTCAAATCGAACCTGCTTAAAGGCTTCAATGGATTTGTCGTTTGACCTGATTGCCTTGTCTTCCGGCGGATCGATTTTGGTTCCGGGAGGAACCTTAAATGTTTCCTGCACCGTAATATTGTACGGATAGCCAAAATTGACATTAGTAAAGCGTATTGAGGAAATAAACGGGCTTTTTTCCATCCTGGCAAAAAGATTGGGATTGAGCAACGCAAAACCCCCGGCCTGATTCAGTTGTTGCTTAAATCTTACATATTGAGCTACCGGTAATGAATCAAATTCAGGAGGAGTGATAAGGAAACTGTCGATTGATATTCCATCATAAGGGTTTTCGAAAACTTCGGCAATGAATTTCCTTTTGTCAGATTTTATTTCGTTAAGCACAAATTGCCTTGCATAATCATAACTCTGGACGTTTGTTTCCGCCGTAAGCACACCTCCTGTATCCAATTCGCCATTGATGGTGATAATATTTGTATAGTACTTACTGCCAGGAGCGATTCGTAATAAATTAAATTTCTTCTTATCTACGAGAAAAGCTGTAGTACCAAGTAAGGGAAATGGAGTTAACCCCACAGGACAGTTTTCCTGTGACGCATCAAGTATGTATTGCCGTCCATCGGCTAAAGCAAATGCAACAGTTTTATTGAATCTTTCGATGAAGGGAAAAGTTGTATCGATCTTGCCATAATGGCGTTCAGCAGCAAGCACGGGATACGTCTCAATGCCTGCAGAGTTCAACAAATTGACGAGTAAAAGATTCATTTCCCCGGAGGTTCCGTTCTTGCGATCCCACACGGTTTTCAATGGATCACGGCTGAACCACGTATCGATCCCGTTCCAGGCAACGTTTTTCTTTACATAATCATAAACGACTTTCAGTTTGGCTGTAGCGGTCGGTTCATTAGCGATCAAAACTTTTATGGCATCAATTTTAAGATCCTTATCCAGCTGCGAACCGTAATTTTTATCGGTCATGAGGTCATAAGCAACGTCTTTCCACGTAGTATTTGTCTTTTGCTTGCTTCCGAAACTGGTGAGGTAAGCTGAATGCTGAAAAATTACTTTTTGCAAATAATCTCTTGGAGCATCCATGTAGGGTTCCTTTCTCAGTCCTGGTATATTACTCATTTCAAAATAGATTCTTCCATCATTAGGCAGGGGCTGAATGATAATTCGATATTTGTTACTTTTTTGGACACTATAGGTAAATTCGTGCGTAGGCACCATCTGCAAAAGGAAACTGCTTGTTAACGTCGGAATTTCCGACTGAAAACGCCACTCATCCAGGCCTCCATAACTTTTCATGGTACTTACATAATGATATTCAATTATGCTGCCAACCTTTACGACGGGCATCGCAAACTTCATCTGTGACCAATAGCTGTTTGTGCGTTCTGTATAGAATGATTTTTTATCAATTGGAATAAACGACGGCCGACCGGCTTCATCAAAATTATATGTATACGCTTCCACCCTGGATATATTTTCATAATCGTCCCTGGAATAGAACGGAATCGAAATATTGGCTCTTTCAATGCCTTTTTGATTTAATATCTTTATCCTGATTCTTCTTTCCGTGATCAGCCGGTAATCATCATCGTAGCCTGCTACCGCTTTATCAAGTAAAATAATGGCTTCGGCTTCGGGATCGAACGAGCATTCTTTCATGTTTACGTCGCTTGCCGTAAATGAACCAAAGGCAGGAAATTCGGTTTGGCCGTAACTAATATTGGCCGTAAAAGCTATGGCAAAAAGAACGGTTGGCTTGATGGATATCATGACAGTAGTTTTGCATTACTAATTTATTAAATCATTTTTATAAATAAAAGAATGCCCTGCCGGCAAGCACGACCTTGAATCGTTGCTGAATTAATTTATAGCAAGGGGAAATGATACGGCATATGATTTGAGTTCAGGGTATCAAAATAGAAAATTCATTTTGCCATATTGATTTTAGCGTGGAATTTTCAAACTTGATATAACGGGCTAATTTAATAAATGAAAAATAAGAAGGATACTAAGTTTCGCCGAACCACTATGATGACCTGGGTTTTACCTGGCTTAATAATAAAAAACCGCTCCGTATTAGCAGGACGGTCGCCTTAAAAATAAAAGATCATTAATATCTTTCCAGCGCTGAAAAGAAAAAGTCGCCTTCAATCTTTGCGTTCTCATCGCTATCACTTCCATGAACAGCGTTCTCAGCAACTGATGCAGCATATTTTTTACGAATTGTCCCTTCATCCGCTTTTGCGGGGTCAGTTGCCCCGATAAGCTTTCTGAAATCAGCCACAGCGTTCTCTTTTTCAAGGATGGCCGCAATGATTGGGCCGCTGCTCATGTATTCTACTAACTCACCAAAGAAGGGTCTTGCTTTATGCACGGCATAAAAATTACTGGCCGTTTCTGGTGAAAGTTTTAGCTGCTTCAATGCAACAATGCGAAATCCATCCTTTATTATCATGTCCAGAATGGCACCGGCATAGCCATTTTTCATAGCGTCGGGTTTGATCATTGTCAATGTTCGATTACTCATAATATTCTTTGTTTTTTGCGCCGCAAAGCTAAGGGAAAGTGATCAGTCTGCAGTCGGCAGTCGGCAGTCTGCAGTTGGCAGTCGGCAGTCAGCAGTCACCAGTTGGCAGTCAGCAGTCGACAGCCGGCAGTTCAAACGTTATTGCCGCCCGCCATGCAATGTAGACTATTGACTCCCGACTAAGGACTGAAGACTGCCGACTGCCAACTGCCGACTGCAGACTGCCGACTGATTTCCCTACCTTCGCAGCCGCTTATGAATCCCATTGATGATATTTTTCCATTGTTGAATAAGCCAAGAAGAGTTGCGATAGTTCCCCATCAGAAACCGGATGCGGATGCTATGGGAGCATCGCTCGCACTTACACATTTTTTACGGCAATTTGGATATACGATTACGATTATTTCGCCAACGAATTGGGCAGCCTGGCTGAATTGGATGCCGGGGTGCAATGAAGTGATCGATTATGACATGTTGAAAGAGAAGGCCGAGAAAATATTGGACGAAGCCGAATGGATATTTTGTCTTGATTTCAACGCGATTTACCGGACCAAAAACATGACTGCCAAACTCGAATCACTTACTTGTCCAAAGATTTTGATCGATCACCACCAGCAACCCGATGAGAAAAGTTTTGCGTGGGGGATAAGTGACACAAATAAGTCAAGCACCTGTGAAATGATTTACGACTTCATTTATGAGTCAGGTCATAGCGATAAGTTCACGACTGAAATCATGGATTGTCTTTATGCCGGTGTGGTCGCAGATACAGGTTCATTTCGCTTTTCATCAACCACAGCGGCCGTACACAACCTCGTTGCCGATCTCAAAAGTCGCGGGCTCGAACATATGCATATTCACAATGAACTCTTTGATAATTTTCTAGAGAACAGGATGCGGTTCATCGGGCACGTGTTGATGAACAGGATGGAGGTTTTTTATGAATATAACACAGTGCTTCTTGTCATTCCAAAATCAGATCTTATCAGGTACCAGATAAGAACAGGCGATACGGAAGGTCTTGTAAATTACCCCCAAAGCATAAAAGGCATTAAACTTGTTGCCATTGTGATTGACAGGGACGAAGAGCGCAAATGGAGTTTTCGCAGCAAAGGTGACTTTGACTGCAACACTTTCGCCCGAAAATATTTTGAAGGTGGGGGACATTTTAATGCATCCGGCGGCCGCAGTTCCTTGTCACTCGAGGAAACCGTAAAGAATTTTCATAACGCAATAAAAGAGAACATACATTTACTTCAATGAAAAATATAATGAAAACAAAAATCACGATGGTTGTTGCATGTGTACTGGCGATTGTCCTGGTGTCATGCGATGTGCAATACAAGAAAACAAAAAGCGGCTTTGCCTATAGAATCATAAAGGGCAACAGCAGGGATTCTTTGATCAAAACAAATGACGTGGTAAAATTTCATGTTATCTGGAAATTCAAAGACTCAATATTATTTGACAGTCATGGAAAAATGCCGCAGTACGCAGTGGCTTCAGACCGGCTAAAAGATTCCTATAGCTATCTTGAAATATTGCCGCAGATGAGAAAAGGTGACAGCGCCGTAATTATACAGGTTGTTGATACCTTGTTTAATAAAGGATACCAGCAACAATTTTCATTTGCAAAAAAAGGCGATCGTATTAATGTCTATATGCGGATACTTGAGGTGTTCAGGAACGACAGTACGGCCAGGGCAGATGCGGACGTAGAATATGAAAAGGACAAACCACGTATGGAAAAGGAAATGCAGGAAGCCATGGCGAAGCAAAAAACAAAAGAGGAAGCTGAAATGCAGGCTTATTTTGCTTCAAAGAAAATAACCCCGCAAAAAGCGCCGGAAGGTACCTATGTGCTGATACATGAAAAAGGTACCGGTGTACCAGCCGCAAAAGGAAAATTTGTTGCTGTTAAATACGATGGCAGGCTTATGAAAGACGATCAGCAGTTTGATGCCGGCGTTTACGTATTTCAGCTTGGATTAGGAAATGCGATCCAGGGTTGGCACGACGGCATTCAGTTGTTTAATAAGGGCGGCAAAGGGGTATTATATGTCCCCGGAACACTCGCCTATGGCGCTGACCCCAGGGGACCCGGCGGTCCGTTTTCAGCATTAAAATTTGACGTGGAAATATTGGAAGTCAGTGACACACAGGAAAAAGCTGATGCCGTTAAGAAACTGGCAGATTCACTTGCCACTAAGAACCCGGCTCCACGATGATTTAAAAGATTTTTCCTTACACCTCTTTTCAAATTATGAAAAGAGGTTTTTTATTTGTTCATGGCTGCGAAAAGCGTGACGGCTTCCTTTGCTTCCTTTACATCATGAACCCTTAAGATCGAAGCGCCATTCATTAAACCAATTGTGTTGAGCACCGTGGTGCCGTTCAGTGCATCGCTGGCAGTTTTACCCAGTGTTTTAAAAATGGTTGATTTCCGGGAAACGCCAAGCAGAATTGGTCTATCGAGCATCTTAAAAACAGTCAGATTTCTCAGCAATTCAAAATTCTGTTCTATTGTTTTGGCAAAACCAAAACCGGGGTCAATGATCACATCAATGATCCCCGCCTGTTTTAATTCGTTTGTTTTGGCAATAAAAAAATCCAGGACTTCCCGTGTTACATTTTCGTAAACTGCATGCCGCTGCATAGTCTTCGGAGTGCCTTTCATATGCATGAGTACATATGGGACTTTCAAATCTGCAACCGTGCCGATCATTTTATCATCGATACGGCCTGCGCTGATATCGTTCACGATGGAAGCACCGGCATCAATCGCGGCCCTGGTCACTTTTGAATAATAAGTATCGATGGAGATAACCGCGCCTGGAAAGTTCATGGCAATGGCTTCGATTGCCGGGATCACCCTTTCCAGTTCTTCATCAGCAGGAATCGGATCGCTTCCTGGTCTTGTGCTTTGGCCGCCGATATCAAGGATATCGG
The DNA here is from genome assembly GCA_035717045.1 of Chitinophagaceae bacterium. GTDB lineage: Bacteria > Bacteroidota > Bacteroidia > Chitinophagales > Chitinophagaceae > VBAS01. The sequence goes on along the minus strand of DASTIZ010000188.1, from coordinate 2,682 downwards.
CACCTTCATTCAGCATTTTTTCGGCGATATGTACAATTTCTTCTGCACTATTAGAGCGACTGTCACTATAAAACGAATCAGGAGTAGCGTTAATAATTCCCATTACTAGCGGCTTATCAACAATCAGTAATCTTCCTTTGCAATTCAATGTAAACATTCGCCTTTTGTTCGCTATTTTTGGCGATAAAGATAATCCGAAGAATGAAGTCTGAGGTCAGAAGTCGGAAGTATGAAGCCGGGAGTCAGAAAAAACCTCTCCGGCATCAGTCTTCAGACCTCAGACCTCAGACTTCAGACCTCAGTTTTATGACAACGGACAAGCAATACGACGATATCATCAGGTCGTGCAAAGAAATATTTCTAAAGAAAGCTGGCGATTATGGAACAGCCTGGCGGGTCTTACGCACGATATCAATAGTCGACCAGATATTCATCAAAGCACAACGGATAAGAACGATCCAGGAAACCGGCACGCAAAAGGTCAATGAAGATATTTCCGCAGAATTCAGAGGTATTATCAATTATGCGGTGATCGGATTATTGCAGCTCGATCTTGCGGAAAATGATCCCGAAGAGATGCCGGTTGACCGGATCTCTCCAATGTATGATGAAAAAGTGCGTATTGCCAAAACACTGATGCAGGACAAGAATCATGACTATGGTGAAGCATGGCGCAGCATGAGCCAGGAGAGTTTTGTCGACCTGATCTTAATGAAGCTGCAACGTATTCGCCAGATCCTGATAAATCAGGGCAAAACGATCATCAGTGAGGGTATTGACGCGAATTACCTGGATATCATAAACTATGCGGTGTTTGCGCTGATATTAAGAAGTGAAGTCGGAAGTCGGAAGCCGGAGGTCTGAAGTCGGAAGTCCGAAGTCGGAAGTCGGAGACGATGGTGCCTGGTGAACATTGAGCACTGAACATCTAATAAAATGAAGATAGCAGTTAATCTAATCAGAATTTTTGTCGGATCACTTTTCATCTTTTCGGGCCTGGTCAAAGCAAATGACCCTCTTGGCACGGCCTATAAGATGGAAGAATACTTCGAAGTATGGAACAGGGATCTTGCCTCAGGCAATTTCTTCCTTAAAAATGCTTTGATAAACTTCTTTCATTTTTTGAATGATCATACATTATTTCTTTCCATTACGATGAATGCGTTTGAGATCATTGCTGGCGCGGCTTTATTGCTCGGATGGAGAATGAAATTATTCAGCTGGTTATTGCTGGTGTTAATGATATTGTTTACTATTCTTACCGGCTATACATATAAGACGGGCCAACCGACAAACTGTGGATGTTTTGGCGATTGTATAAAGATCACCCCGCAATTTTCTTTTTACAAAGATGTTTTGCTGTCGGCTTTGATACTCATTATTCTTTTTACTCGAAAGTACATTAAGCCATTGTTCACACCGGGGATCAACACGGCATCAATGTTCGCAGTCACCGTTTTCAGTTTCGGGCTCCAGTGGTATTCGCTACGATACCTGCCGCCGGTTGATTGCCTGCCATTCAAAAAAGGAAATAGTATTCCCGAAAAAATGAAGCTGCCGCCCAATGCAGTTCCTGATATTTTTGAAACAAGACTCGTTTATAAAAACGTCAACACAAATGAGAAGAAGAATATGAGCCAGGATGAATTTAACACCAGCAAGATCTGGGAAGACAGCTTATGGAAATGGGACACTACTTTGACGAAACTGGTGAAAAAAGGAAAAAATAATGAACCTCCAATAAGAGGATTTTCTTTGGTTGGGCCAACAATTCTTGACACACTTACAGGACAGGAAACAAAAGATATTACGTCAACAATATTATCATTGCCACAGGTGTTGCTATTCTTCAATACTGAGCTTCCCCGGAAAACCCCTTCGTGGAAAAACGATCTGCTTGAAGTATATACGGAGGCCACTAAAAAGGGGATCCCATTTTATTTTGTTTACTCCGATCGCGAATCGGCCATAAACCTGTATTCAAAACATGGTTTCACGAATCCGCAGGGGCTTAGCCTTGACCCTACGGCGATCCGGACTGCTGCGAGATCGAACCACACACTATACCTGTTGAAACAAGGTAATATCGCGGGCAAGTGGAGTTATGCCAAGCTTGACGATGCAAAACAAGCTATCATTCGGTAGGATCCACCGCCGACAACTCAAACGTTTTCAACCGGCAAGTCGTTATTATTCGGGTTGTGTGTTAAACACTGCTGTTCCAAATTCTCTTTGCGGCTGGCTGATGAATCTTACAATTTCGTTACGAAACTTTTTTCGTTTATGATTTCTAAGCACGAGATTTGCGGGTCTGAACCGGACTTAGTTTGTCACACCGAAATAATGTTTGGTTTTTTCCTGGGATTTATTCGTAAATTGAAAAGAGCTTAAACGGGAATTCTTATTACTAAACCTGTTAAACCTGTGCGTATGGAAAAAATAACTTCGATACTCGCCAAAAAAGAGCTACACTTTCACACAATCTCTTCCGGTTCATCTGCAGATACAGCACTTAGCCGGATGTGCCATGAAAATGTAGACTATCTTATCGTGATGGAAGAAGGAAGATACGTAGGACTGATTACGGAACATGACATTACCAGCAAGGCAGTTGTAAGGAATAAACAGTTGACAAAAACCAAAGTGGACGAAGTCTTAAATAACCGCTTACCGGCGGCAACA
>DASTIZ010000187.1:0-5648 GCA_035717045.1 Chitinophagaceae bacterium | reverse complement strand
ACTTTATTAAAAAAACTAATCGAATCTTTTCGGCTCAATTGCATTTCCTGCCACGGATCGTTTGTAAGACTCTGAACCAACCTGTATTTAAATATGAAAACTGTGATGCCGTTTTTAACAAGCTCCTTTGCTATTTTCATTCCTTCATTTTCGATATTCAAAACATGATAAGCACCACCTGGACAAATAATAATTGCACATCCATTTGCTGAGTCTGGTGTAAATACCGTAAGAGATGGTTTGGTGATATTGTAAATCACATTTGCATTAAGGGGAGCTTTTACAAATGTCTCTTTCTCCTCCCAGTTCCAGTTTTCTGAGCCGGGTGCGGCCCCAGGGTATAGACGAATTTCTTTTTGCCCGGCAACGATGAATGCGTTTGTCATTAGCAATACGATCAATCCCATTTTTAATTTAACGGGTTGCGATGAACGTCTTTCTGCATGAAGAGTTTGATTCATACGACTGATTTGATCGGTTGAGTAATTAGTTTCATTGCATAAAAATAGATTTTGATCAATTACTGTTAATTATTGGATGTTTGTTTTTGTCGCAGATGAAAAAATTTTGTCGCAGCCTATAATATGTTTGTCTCAAACTATAAATCTAATTAGTTTTCGATGTTTAAAAGACATATTTTTAGAAAAGAAAGCCAACTGCGTTTATGAAAGCTATTTCCTGCTTTTGTTTTTTTATCGTTTGCACTTTAGTAATGCAAGCGCAACATGAACTGAAAGGAAAAGTAATAGATGGGCAATCTGCAAAACCAATGCCCGGCGTAACGGTTAAAATAAAAGGCGCCACTTCATCTGTAACAACAAACAACGAAGGGCATTATTCCTTCACGAACCTCATTGCAGGCAACATAGTTCTCGTATTTACTCATATTGGGTATGAGACGCTGGAACTACCAGTAACACTCCTTGCAGAAAGTGTTTCATTACTGGCAGATATCACATTGACCCCGGTTTACAAAACGGGAGATGATGTTGTTGTTTCCGCCTCCAGGCGACCTGAAAAAATTACTGAGGCCCCCGCGTCGATACAGGTCATTGGTAGAAAGCAGCTGGAACAATTCACTGGTTCCAATACGTTCGAATTATTGTCGAAAGTACAGGGAGTTGAATTTGTTCGTACCGGTGTTGATTTTTCAATGATCAATGCCAGGGGCATGAACAATGCTTTCAATAATAAGATACTTCAAATAGTGGATGGCCGTAATAGCACTACGCCGTTAAGTGCCAGTTTGCCTATGCAAAATGGATTTACATTGGTAAAAGATGATATTGAAAGAATTGAGGTGGTATTAGGTCCGCAAACGGCACTATACGGCCCCAATGCGCATAATGCTATAATCAATTTTATTGCCAGAGATCCTAGAACTTCACAGGGCACAACCGTTGCATTGAGTGCTGGTAACCGGTACCAGTTTAATGGTCGTATTCGCCAGGCCGCTAAAGTGAACAATAAATGGGCATATAAATTAACTGGCGAATATGCTGTAGCCAGAGAGTTTGAATTTTATGATACCGTATATGCAGGTGGAGGACCCAACAATTATTATGGTCCAATAGTAGGCATACCCGAGCGAAATGTCAATTTTGACATCAGGCATATTCGCGGAGAAGCCCATGTTTATTATAGCGTAACCCCGAATGCGGATATTATTATTTCGGCAGGAGGTAGTAACAATAACTTTTTCAATACGCATACAGCCGGCCGTCTGCAAGTTAAAGGAATGAAGAATGGCTTTCTCCAGGGGCGGTACGTTTCAAAACATTTATTTCTGAATGTATATAACACCTGGGCGACGATTGGTAATTCGTTTAACCTGAACCCACATACAATGGACTACTGGAACCGGACCCATAGTACGGCGCCACCCGGACCATTCGAAAGATTAACACCTGAAAAGGCTGAAATAAATGCAATGCGTTACGGTATAAGGGTAAAAGAAAATTCTGAACGATTTAACGGAGAAGCGCAATACAATACCAAATTTGAAAAAGCAGGTTTATTCCTCATTACCGGATTCTCTTACCAGAAAGAAAGACCTCATGCTTATGGTATTGCACTCGTAGATAGTTTCGAGCTAATAAACATTACACAATACGGAACGGCGCTACAGTTGGAGAAATCGCTGCCTTTGCAACTAAGGTTTGTAGGTGCCGCCCGATGGGATCATCATAGCAATTTTGGAAATTTCTTTTCTCCCAAACTGGGCATGGTTAAAAAAATTGGAGATGGAACGATACGGGTTACCTGGGGGCGGGCCTATTCCATGCCCACTATCATATTTCAATATGGAAATCTCAATAATCTTTTTTATGGAAACGGAGAAGGCATCACTTATATACCTAACGGGACAAAGATTGGTGATTCTGTACGAAGGGTTACTTCTCATTTAAGACCTGAAGAGGTGAGCACATGGGAGTTAGGTTATAAAGGAGCAATTGCTAAAAATTTATATGTGGATATTAATGGTTACTATGGCAAAAGCAAAAATTTTTTTAGCCCATCTGTTGCCGTCCCGGGCAGGGCATTGTTAATAGGGGATGTAAAAGCAACACCATTATTCCCTGGCCAGGAACCGAATGATACGTTGAAGAATGCCTCATTCGTAACCGTTTTCAATTTTGGTACTGTAAAGGTGTATGGGGTGGATGTGGGGGTCTCATACCATTTCAATAAAAATATCAACATTGCCATAAAGTATTCATGGATCGGGTCAGACATCACAAAGGGTAATATGGATAATGATGCGAATAAAGATGGGTATGTGGCTGCTGATGAAAAAAGCCTCAATACCTCTTCAAACCGGGCACAGCTAATTTTAAATTTTCAAGACCTCTGTAAGCAAAAACTTTTCGTAAACTTCTCGGCACGTTATGTAGAGCAATATGATTTTTACAGCGGTAACCAGATTGGCACGAAGGCTGGAAAAGGCAGCAGAGGCCGAGTACCTTGGAAAGATGTCAATGGACAGAGCCGTTATTATGATAAAAATTTTGACTGGGGGCCGCTGGGTGGATTTACTACAATAGATGTAGGTGTTGGTTATAAATTCAATCAAATGGTATCGGGAGGTGTTAATGTCACAAATTTGTTCAATACAGAACAACGGGAATTTGTTGGCTCTCCTTCTATTGGCAGGTTGATCATGTTTGAACTGAAAGTGCATGTGCCGAATAGTTCCAACAAGTGATTTGATTAGGTTTGCTTTTATTTTTACGCCTATTTTTGGCGTATAAATAATCGCAATGGTAAAAGAAAAGATCCTCGTGATTGGCGCTTCCGGACAAATTGGAGTGGAACTGACACTTGCTCTCAGAAAAATTTATGGAAACGCAAATGTGGTGGCGTCTGATCTGCGGGAACAAAATGCTTTGCTGCAAGGTGCCGGCCCTTATGTGAGCCTCGATGTGATGAACAAGGAAATGCTGCACGTGCAGGTAATCCGGCAAGGAATTACCCAGATATATCATTTGGCTGCGATACTTTCCGCAACCGGTGAGAAAAACCCCAGCCTTGCCTGGCATTTGAATATGCAGGGCTTGCTGAACGTTCTTGATATTGCCAGGGAAGAAAAATTGCGGAAAGTTTACTGGCCCTCATCGGTCGCAGTATTTGGCCCAACAAGTCCGAAAAAGAATTGCCCTCAACAAACGATTATCGAGCCAATAACTGTGTATGGTATTAGCAAATACGCCGGTGAATTCTGGTGTAATTATTTTCATCATCGCTTTGGTGTTGATGTCAGAAGCCTTCGTTATCCCGGGCTGATATCTTACAAATCTCCTCCGGGTGGCGGTACTACTGATTATGCTATCGAAATATTTTATGAAGCATTGGAGGAAAAAAAGTATGAATGTTTTTTGACCGGGGACACCTATTTGCCCATGATGTACATGCCAGATGCCATTCGGGCAACCATTGAATTAATGGAAGCGCCTGCTGACAAGATCTCGGTGAGGACTTCTTATAACATTTCCGCCATCAGCTTTTCTCCCAGTGAAATTGCTTGTGAAATAAGCAAACATATTCCTGATTTCAGGATTTCGTATAAACCCGATTATCGCCAAACCATCGCCAACAGCTGGCCACAAAGTATTGATGATTCGGTGGCAAGAAAAGACTGGGGCTGGAAAGAAGAGTATGATCTTTCATCAATGGTATCAGATATGTTGCAAAACCTTAAAAATTAACTTATGACTCGACTTTCGGCATTCATTACGCTATTGATGTTTGTATTTGCTTCCTGCAAAGATGAGGACCATGTTAGTGACGCGGTAATCATTTCCAAAACCCAGGAGGAGGTGATAGATACCTCCAAAAAAAGTATTAAGGCTTATGCACAAAACAAGGTCGGTCCTGCCCGTTTCACCATTCAATATTATTCTCCTGCTGTTCGTGGTCGGGAGATCTGGGGCGGTCTCGTCCCTTATGACAAGGTTTGGGTAACAGGTGCCCATAATGCTACCAGTATTGAAAGCGACCAGGATTTCATTATTGGCGAGACCAGGATACCGGCAGGTAAGTACGCATTTTTTACTATTCCCGGGAAAGAAGAATGGACAATTATTATTAACAAAAACTGGGATCAGCACCAGGCCGATGAATATAAACAGGAGGATGACCTGCTTAGAATGAACATAAAACCAGATACATTAACTTATAGGCAGGAAAGATTGATGTATGATATTGATCAAACAGCACAAAAATTAGGAAATTTACTAATGATGTGGGAGAGGCTTAAACTGGTGGTTCCTGTAAGAATAGCCGATTAAATTCATTAATTTGGGAATTGAATGCGAAGAACACTATCCGCTATATTCCTTATCTCAGTTTTTGTCAGCCTTCAATTTGGAAAGGTTGCTTCTTATATCTATTGTAAATGGCAGGCCGAAATTGTTCAAAACATTGCAGATTGTGGGTGCGATGATCACCTTACTTCTATGTTTGATCACAAGGATGACACATCGAAGAGCGATCAATCAAAGCTCACTTTAAAGGAAAAGTTGAATGAGTTTACACCAAAAGGTGTGATCACGGTTTCGCAAGTATTCATTGCATTTGAGCAAAGTTTTGCAGAATATGATTCTTCATTAAGCGAAAATTTTATCGAATCTCCGTTTCATCCGCCGATCGCTTGAGTCAGTCGACAGTCAACAGTCGGCAGTCGGCAGTCGGCAGTCGGCAGTCACAATGGCAGCAGTAAAAATTAATCTATTAAGAATTGAACTATACAGTTTGAATTGCAAAGATTGCCTCTTCGCTTTAGACTATAGACTTTAGACTAGCTACTTCCGACTGCCGACCGCCGGCTGCCGACTGCCGACTGTCGACTGTAGACTGCTGACTTTCAACTCATCCATATTTTTTCATTTCAAAACTTTACAATCATGAAATCCTATTTCATCATAATCGTTCTGTTAATCACTTTTACTTCATGTCTCGTTTCTAAAAATCGCGTAAATCCTGGGTTGGTAAACCAATTGAGCAAAGATGCCCACGGCAATGATATGTTATTGGGAAAATGTGCACGAGCCGCACTAATGCAAGCTCCATTCGTGGATTGGTTCAAACCCAATTACGACTCGTATCCCGGTGATTCATTCACGTGCAATTTCATTAAACCCCTGCTTGCC
>DASTIZ010000186.1:0-16631 GCA_035717045.1 Chitinophagaceae bacterium | reverse complement strand
CAGGAGTCAGTTGAGCTTGCACGAAGCATCAACTATTCCAAAGGATTGGCCGAAGGTCTTCGCTCGTTAGGTTTTGGGTATATACGCCTGTTTAAGAATGACGAAGCGGCGCCTCTTCTCCGGGAATCGCTTACACTGTTTCAATCCTTAAATGACCTTACAGGCCAGGCGATAGTTTATGAATACCTGGGTATTATAGAACGCAATTGGGGAAATTTAGGACGTTCATTAGAACTTCTGCTGAAAGGAAATGAGCTGGTTCGACAAGCTAATGATTTCGGAGAAATTGAAATTACAAGCTGTTACCAGATCGGCGTTACATACAAACACCTGGGCAATCATGAAAATGCTCTTGATTATTTATACAGGGCCCTTTCCCTTGCTAAAAAGACAGAGTTTACATTAATGGAGAGCTATGCTATTAACATTATTGGCTCAATTTATTTTGATAATGGCGATTATGAACAAGCGTTGGATTGTTACCAAAGAGGTTTGGTTATCCGCCGCCAATCACATGACAAATGGGGCGAAGCCGGGAGTCTCGACAATATCGGATTCACTTACCTTAAGCTGAATGAATTTGAGAAAGCGATTGATTATTGCACGCAAAGCCTGGAAATAAGCAGGGATAACGGGGATAAAAAAGGAGAAGCCAATGCCCTGCTTCATCTTGCTGAAATATACGGCAAGGCCGCAGATGTTACACAGGCTTCAAAATTCTCCCATGACAGTTTGGAAATAAGAACGGCGAGAGGAGACAAAAGAGGGGAGGCCGAGGTTCTATTGTTCCTCGCTGACCTTCACAAAAAGAAAGGCGAAATTAAAGATCAACAGATTTTTGGATGGATCTCGCGGGCACTAAAGATCGCTGATGAGATAAAAGCCCAGGATTTGCTGAGTAAGGCGTATTATAATTTACATGAGTATCATAATCAAAAAGGTAATTATAGAGAAGCACTCGCTCAGCTGCAAGCTTATTTGAAAATAGAAAAAGAGCTTCACAAGAATACAATCAATCAAAAAGTCACCAATCTTGAGATTACTTATAAGGCTGAAGCCATTAGTCAGCGTAATAAGGAATTGACTGAATTGAATCAACAGATCGAAAAAGCTAATGCTGAATTGCGAATTGAAGCTTCCCTGGAACGTGTGCGAGCCGTTGCCATGGGAATGAAAAAATCGGGAGACCTGCTGAACATTTGCGAAACATTATTTGCCGAGCTTGAAGTGTTGGATTTTAAGAACCTCCGGAATACAATCATTAATATTTATAACGAAGAAAAAGGATCTTTTTTAAGTTATGATTGTTTTGGACAGGGGGAAACAAATATTTCGAGCTCAAATTATAATAGTCACCCGGTAACGGAAAAAGTTACAAAACAAATAAGAGGAGCAACCGATGCGTTTGTGGAATTTGTTCTTTCCGGCAATGATTTGGAAGACTGGAGAAAATTCAGAGCGAAGAATGGAGAAATTACGGATCCCAAACTCAAAGTTGCTTCGGAACTCTATTATTATTTCTATTCGGTGGGGAACGGGGCGCTTGGCATTTCGACATTAGAACCCGTAACAGCAGGCGGGCTGGAAATTCTTAAGCGTTTTAGAAATGTATTTGACCTTTCTTATCGTCGCTACAGCGATATTGAAAAAGCCGAAGCACAGGCAAGGGAAGCCCAGGTCGAAACGGCGTTGGAAAGGATCCGCGCGAGGGCAATGGCCATGCATTCATCAAACGAATTGATCGAAGTAGCCAATATTCTGCGGGAGCAGATGGGTTTACTGGGACAGTCCGAGTTAGAAACATCTGTAGTGAACCTGTATGATGTGGAAACGGGCCTGATTCATAATTGGAATGCCTTTCGCCAGCCAGGATTGACATCGGGGGCTATTATTACCAGCGCTTCTTCATTTCCGGGAAACGCCAGTGAGTTAACAAGAGAAATGGTAAGCATGTACCAATCCGGAAAGAAAGAATTCACATTGACCGCAAGTGCCTCAAAGCTGGCAGAGTTTTTTGACCTGCTGGTGAAATCTGATCCCCTGGTTGCTAATTATGCTGGCAGGTATATCCCGGAAAAAGTATTTTATCATTTTACCGCTTTTACCGGTGGTACGTTGCTGACTGTTTCTTATCAACCGCCAAATGAAGACATAAAATTATTGCAGCGCAGAGCTGCTTCGGTTTTTGATATGGCCTATCGACGTTACCTCGATCTTAAAAAAGCCGAAGCGAATGCACGGGAATCGAACATCGAAACGAGCCTCGAAAGAGTAAGAAGTAAGACCATGGGTATGCACAAAAGTGAAGAGGTTACAGGAATTGCTGTGTCTTTAAATGAAGAATTATTGAAGCTCGGATTTGAAGGAGGCAGTTCTATCATTATTATAAATAAGGAGACCGGTGATACACAACAATGGACAGGATTTTCAGAAGACAAATCGTTGAAAAGCTGTTTTGTTCCATATTTTAAACATCCTTGTCATGATGCGTTGCTAAATGCCTGGAAAAAGGGAGAACATTTTTTGGTATATACGTTAACGGGAGAGGAAAAAAAATCGTTAGATGACCATTATTTTTCGACAGGGTATAAGATTTTTCCTGAAAATGACAAAAGGTGGATGCGACAGATGAAATCTGTCACTTTTTCGCACGCTTTCATGAAGTATGGAGCAATACATTGGGGACCTAATCATTTAACCGAAGAGCAGTTGCTAATTCTTCAAAGGTTTTCCAAAGTTTTCGAACAGTCTTACACGCGTTTTCTTGATTTGCAAAAGGCGGAGGCACAAGCAAAGGAGGCACAGATTGAAGCTGCGCTGGAAAGAGTAAGGAGCCGCTCCATGGCGATGCACAAAAGTGACGAATTGCTGGAGGTAGTCGCTTCGGTTTTTCAACAAATGAAATTACTTGGCTTCAATTTGAACTTATGCAATATTGTTCTTTTTGACAGCAAAACTTTAGGAGCCGATTATTGGGCATCGGCGAGTGAGCAAGCTGTTTTACCCGAAGGTTATCATGTACCATACGCTGATCATCCATTCTATAACTACCAATTAAACACGTGGAAAAATGCAGAGCCATTCACTGTTTTTGAATTGACCGGGGAAATAAAAAAAACCTGGGACGAAATACTCTTTACAAAAACCGATCTGCAGAGACTTCCGGACTCAACTAAAAAGATGATGCAGCAGCTGCATAAAGTAACCATATCAAGTGTTGCTACAAAGCACGGGCTGGTACAGGCTATCGGTACTGAACCACTTTCAGCTGGTGATGTGGCAATTCTGAGTCGTTTTGCAAAAGTCTTTGAACAAACCTATACCCGTTTTCTTGACCTCCAAAAAGCCGAGGCACAGGCGAGAGAATCACAAATTGAGGCAGCCTTGGAAAGAGTGCGAAGCCGAACAATGGGAATGCAGCGAAGTGATGAGTTGCCGGAAGCAGCTAATTTATTATTCCGGCAAATAGAATCATTGGGTATTCACGTTTTTGGTACCGGCTACAATATATGGCAAGAGGGTAAGAAAGCAGTTACTTCATGGATGTCCAGTAAAGGACTCATTCAACAACCGTTTAGCCTGCCGCTTACAGAAGAACCTGCATTGGCCGAATGTTATGAAGCAGCAATACGTGGTGATACTTTTTATGTACAGGAATTGAGTGGGGATAAGCTCATTTCGCATCTCAGTTATATGAGAACTTTACCGGTAGTGGGGGAGATCATGAATCAAATGAGCCAGGCCGGTATTCCCCTGCCTGATAGTATGATCAACCATCATGCTTTCTTTTTGCAGGGATATCTTTTATTTATTTCTTACGATCCTGTACCAGAAGCTCATGAGATATTCAGACGGTTTGCAAAAGTTTTTGAGCAGACATACACAAGATTCCTTGATCTTCAGAACGCCGAAGCACAGGCAAGAGAGGCACAGATCGAAGCAGCATTGGAAAAAATCAGAAGTACATCTCTTGCTATGCATCATTCTGAAGAGATTACCAATGTGGTGGAAGTCTTATTTGGGAAACTTAAAGAATTAGGTTTAGTATTTGACGGTGGTGCGGCGATTCACTTTTTTAAGGAAGGATCAAGAGATGCGGTTATATGTGTAATATCTCCCGAACTAAATGCTCCCATTTTTAATGACCTGCCTTATGATGAAGAGGCGTTTGTAAATAATCCGATTATTCTTGATGTATGGAAAGCAAAAAATAAAGGCGAACATATAATAAACAGGATCTATTCGCTTGAACAAAAGAACAGGTATTTCAACGATTATCTTTTTAAATACAACAATGACATTGCCAAACTGCCGCAACATGTAAGAGATTTCATACGTAATGCCCGGAGTTATACCGCCACTTTTATTGCAGAAAAAAATTCATTACTTGGGGCCAGTAGCTGGACTGAACAATTATTCTCGAATAAGGAAATTGACGTGTTGAAACGGGTTGCCAGGGTTTTTGAACAAGCTTACGTACGTTTTCTTGATCTTCAAAAAGCCGAAGCGCAGGCAAGGGAAGCGCAGATCGAAGCAGCATTAGAAAAAGTGCGGGCAAAGGTAATGGCTATGAAAAGGTCGGGTGATCTTAATGAGACCTCGCTGGTGTTTGGTGAGCAATTAAGAAAACTTGGCATTGACTGGCAGTTCTCTTATTTCTGGCTTATCGAAGAAGAAAAGAACGAAAATACTTTCTGGATTACATGGCCGGATAACAAGACAAGCATAACTATTTACACACTCGAAGAAGCGGAGCAATATTTCAATGAATGTCTTATATCGTGGAGGGCAGGTATTAAGATTCATGATAACTATGTGCCCCCTTCAGCTGTACAGGCATGGCTTGATACTTTTCAGCGAATAGCAGATGACGCGGGTGGCGTTGCCAGACAGATCATGACTTCGCAAACTTTTGGCAATGGGGTTTTTTATTATGATGCCATGATGAAGTATGGCTCGTTTGGAATTTGTATCAATAAACCCGCCACCGATGAAGAAAAAAATATACAATGTAGGTTTGCGATAGAATTCGAAAGGGCCTATACCCGGTTTCTCGATCTGAAAAAAGCAGAGGCACAAACAAGAGAGGCGTTGATAGAAGGGGCATTGGAAAGAGTTCGGGCAAGAGCATTGGCTATGCAACAGCCGGAAGAATTAAAAGATGTTGCCCAGGTGTTACGAAATGAAATGGGGGCGTTGGGCGTGGAGGAACTGGAAACCTGCAGTATTTATATTCAGGGTGAGAGTTCAGAAGATGTGGAATGCTGGTATGCATTGCAGGATCCAAAACATGCGGAGAAGAAAATGGTCTCCGATCATTTTGTTCTGAACCTTAATGATACATGGGTAGGACGGGAAATGCAAAGATTTTATGATTCCGGTGAAAAACAAACATCCATCGTGATGCAGGGAGAAAATCGTAAAGAATGGATCGGGTACTGTTACAAGCATTCACCTGCTTTTACCGGTTTTTATGGAGAAATAATCCCTGAGCGGACTTATCATTTGTATAAATTCTCTCATGGATATATTGGTGCCGCGGCGCCCGGTGCTATTTCAAGTGAAAGTTGGAAGCTATTAAGTCGTGCAGCATCCGTATTTTCATTGGCTTACTCACGCTTCAAAGATTTAACGCAGGCCCGGAACGATTTAATAAAACTAAAAGAAGAAAAGAAAAGAGCAGAAGATGCACTAACTGAACTGCAGCATACGCAAAAACAATTGATCCAAACGGAAAAAATGGCGTCACTGGGTGAATTGACTGCCGGCATAGCTCACGAGATACAAAACCCGTTGAACTTCGTCAACAATTTTTCTGATGTAAGCAATGAATTGATTGAGGAAATGAAAGAAGAATTGGCAAACGGCAATACGCAACAGGCAATGATAATAGCAAACGATGTAAAAGATAATTTGGATAAAATATTACATCATGGCAAGAGGGCCGATGGTATCGTGAAAGGGATGCTGCAGCATAGCAGGAGGAGCAGCGGGATAAAAGAACCGACCGACATCAACAATTTGGCTGATGAATATTTACGCCTGGCTTATCATGGATTCAGGGCAAAAGACAAATCATTCAGCGCAAAATTTGAAACTAACTTTGATAGCAAGATTGACAAGATAAATGTAGTTCCACAAGAAATCGGAAGAGTCATTCTCAATTTGATCAACAATGCTTTCTACACAGTTAACGAGAAAAAGAAACAAGGTGACAATCGCTACGAACCCATCGTTACTGTCAGTACAAAGAAAATCAAAGACAAAATTGAAATTAGTGTGAAAGATAACGGCAACGGCATACCTCAAAAAGTATTGGAGAAGATTTTTCAACCATTTTTTACTACCAAACCAACGGGCGAGGGTACAGGACTCGGATTAAGTTTGAGTTATGATATCATTACAAAGGGACATAGCGGTGAAATAAATGTGAAGACGAACGAAGGAAATGGTAGTGAATTTGTCATTCTTTTACCTGTTAATTAAGCTCAATAGATGATAAAACGATTTCTTTACAGCCTGGTTTTTATTGTGACTGCAACGGTTGCTCAGTCACAACAATCCCATATTGACAGCCTGGTGCGGCTCGCAGATAGTAATGACAGCGACACCATTAAATTAGTCGTGTTCAGGACGGTGAGCAGGATCTATGCTGAGCTTGACCCGGACAGCGCTTATCATTATGCAGAAAAATCCCTAAAGCTGGCTCGTGAAATGAATTTCAGGCTTGATGAGGGAAGTGCATTAAGAGAGATGGCTTATGCACTTTTGAACCGGGCTCACTACCCCCGGTCGTTACAGACCACTCTCGCATCGGTAGCCATCCTGGAAAATCCGGATAGCGAGCGAAAAGTTTTAATTGGAAAATTCCCTGGTGATGATGATCTGATATACAGGACCGGAACGGCACATGAACAACGATTGAGTGAATTGGCTTTTACCCACCAGATATGGGGAGTACTTTACGCCAATACCAATAATTACGAAAAAGCTTTGATGCAACACCGGGTTGCCGGGCAGTTGGCTCAGGAATCCGGGAATTTACCTCTTCAAAGCATTGTCAATATGACGATGGCACGAAACTACCTGGAATTGAAGAAAACGGATTCAGCTTTGATCGTATTAAAACGTGCCTATGATCTCGTGATGCAATCAGGATATAAACGGTATTTCGGAAGTGTTCTGTTGAACATGGGCCGTGTCTATGCAGTACTCGGGAAACAGGATTTAGCGATTGATTATTACAGAAGGTCGCTTGTTGCCAGTGCAGAAACATATTATTTCAGGGGTGTTGTAGCATGCAATCTTCTGCTGGCTGCACATTACAGGAAATTGCAAAAGATGGATTCGGCATATTATCATATCAATGAAGCTTTATCAACTGCAAGAAACATGGATGCGCCGGATTTATTGTTACGATCTTATACTTCCTTGAGTGATTATTACCAGTCGGTTGGTAACAATGACAGCACGGTGAAGTACCAGGCACTGATCATTAAAATAAATGACAGCCTGTTTAGCACCAGGCAGGCGCAACAGTTTCAAAATATAGATTTTGATGAGCAGCAAAGACTACAGCAAATAGAGGCTGCAAAAGATGCAGAACGCGTAAAATTCAGGATGTATGCATTGATCACAGGGTTGGCTATCTTTTTATTCATAGCGATCATGTTATATAGAAACAGCCTTCAAAGAAAAAAAGCAAATGAGCTATTATCAAAACAAAAGAAAGAATTGGAGACTACACTGTCGACGCTGAAGACCACGCAAAACCAGCTGTTGCAATCCGAGAAAATGGCATCGCTTGGTGAAATGACGGCAGGCATCGCCCATGAAATTCAAAACCCGTTGAACTTTGTCAATAATTTTTCCGAAGTAAATGGCGAATTAATAAACGAATTAAAGGCGGAAATCCAGGCGGGTAACAAGGAAGAGGCTATCAGCATCGCCAATGATATAAAAGAGAACGAAGAAAAGATAAATCACCATGGTAAAAGAGCTGATGCCATTGTGAAGAGCATGCTACAGCATAGCCGGAGCAGCAGCGGAAAGAAAGAATTAACTGACATAAATATATTGGCTGATGAGTACGTAAGACTGGCTTATCACGGTCTTCGTGCCAAGGATAAATCGTTCAATGCCAAATTTGAAACCGATTTCGACAATAGCATCGGCCAGATCCAGGTGATCCCCCAGGAAATCGGAAGAGTATTACTTAACCTGATAAACAATGCCTTCTATGCAGTAAGTGAAAAAGAAAAGCAACTTAACGGAAGTTATGAGCCTACGGTGTGGATCAGGACAAAAAAAGAAGAGGATAAGGTTGAGATTACGGTTAAAGATAACGGAAACGGAATTCCACATAAATTATTAGACAAAATATTTCAACCATTCTTTACCACCAAACCGCCAGGACACGGAACCGGTCTGGGTTTGTCGCTCAGTTATGATATAGTTACCAAGGCACATGGTGGTGACTTTAATGTTGAGACCAGAGAAGGTGAAGGAACAGAATTTATCATTCATTTACCCGCCAATTGAATCAGCTGGCTTAGTAAACATGAAAAAAAAGAAAGCTATATCACATCCATCGGGCAAACCAGGTGTTGGAGAAAAACTAAGGGCTAACGCCGTAGTAATAGAAAAACTGGAGCGTGAACTTGAACTTGAAGCTGCTCTCGAACGTGTAAGAATAGTGGCGATGGGAATGACACAGCCCGCGGATATGCTGGAAGTCTGCCAGGTTATTTCAAACGAGTTAGAGCATTTAGGTGTAAAACAGATCCGCAATATTCAAACAGCAATTATCGACGAAAAGAAAGCCAGCTATCTTAATTATGAGTATTTCAGACTGTCTAAGAAAAAAATAATTACCGCTGTCGATTACAGAAAACATAAGGATGTTGCCGCTTTTGTTGGGAAAATGCTCAAAGATCCCGAAGGCTTTTTTACAAAAACCTTCAGGGGTGCTGAACTCAAAGACTGGATGAAATACCAGGCCAAATCCGGCCAGTATGTCGATCCGCATCTTAAGAAGATAAGTTCACTTCACTATTATTTTTATTCAATTGGTCCCGGCGCATTGGGTATTTCTGCTTACCGGACTTTACATAAAGATGAGATCAGTTTATTCAAACGCTTTCAGAATGTTTTTCAACTTGCCTACCGACGGTTTGTCGATATTCAAACGGCAGAAGCGCAAACAAGGGAAGCCCAAATTGAAGTAGCCGTGGAAAGGGTAAGAGCAAAGGCTCTTGCCATGCATAGGTCAGAAGATATACAAGAAGTGGTTCGTACGTTACGAAACGAATTGTTCGGACTGAAGTTAAATGGAGTAACAGCAGTATCAATTTGCCTGAAACAGGATGATGGTCGGGTGAGGTTTTGGGATATCACCGACCTGGAAACAACGGGACGGTATAGTGCGGACATCACTTTTGAAATCGCTCAAACTGATCCACGCTTTTACTTACGACAAATATGGAGCTCGAAGAAAAAGATCATTGCGCATGAACAGGATGCAGAGAGTCTTCACATAACGTTGAAATGGCTGGGGCAGTATGATAAAAAAACCGCTGATGAGATCAGGAAGCTTATTAAGGTCAATAAAATAAAACATGGTTGGCATCGTGCAGTAAAGCTTGCTAACGGCAGATTGATTGCTGATTTCATAAATGAACCCCCGGCAGAAATAGCCCCTATTTTATTAAAAATGGGTGCAGCTTTCGATCTCGCCTATAAACGTTTTCTTGATCTTCAACATGCGGAAGCGCAGGCAAGAGAAGCGCAAATCGAGGCGGCACTGGAAAAGATCAGGAGCCGTTCGCTGGCAATGCATCATTCGAAGGAGCTAAGAGATGTGATCGGCGTTCTATTTGAAAAATTAGATGAATTGAATGTGCTTCTTGGAACGGTGGCTATTCAATTATTTGATCATAAATCCATGAATTCTCATTTATGGGTCGGCAATGCGATCCAGGAACCGCAAATGGTCAACCTGCCCTATGATAAAAGAATGATGCTGGAGGATACTTATGTGAAAGATGGCTGGGAGGCGATGCGTGAAGGAAGAGATATCATTAACAAAGAATATTCCCTGAAGGAGAAGAACAGGTTTTTCCAATATGTTTTTGCAAACAATGATCTAACGCAAATACCAGAAAATGCCCGGGAGGTTCTCCGGAAAATCCGAAAACATATTGTTTGTCTATTTACCGAAAAGAATTCCGCATTATTTGTAGATAGCTTCGACGGTCGATCTTTTTCAAAAGAGAACCTCAGTGTGATCAAGAGAGCCGCCCGTGTATTTGAACAATGTTACATTCGTTTCCTTGATCTTCAAAAAGCAGAAGTACAGGCAAGAGAAGCGCAAATAGAATTAGGGTTAGAAAGAGTTCGGGCAAGAGCAATGGCTATGCAAAGGTCTGATGAATTAAAAGAATTGATCGGCACCGTATTTACAGAACTCACGAAACTTGACCTGGTTCTCACCCGTTGTCTCATCATGATCTTTGATCCTGAAACAAAGGGCTCAACGTGGTGGATGGCAAATTCAGAAGCACCGTCTGATCCGATTGGGTTGTATATAAAATATCATGAACTCCCTCCGTACTTAGCTTATATCAGGTCCTGGCAAGAGAGAAAATTAAAATGGCAATACATATTGGAAGGATCGGATAAAAAAGATTGGGATGATTTTATTTTTGTTGAAACAGAGCTTTCTCATTTACCTGATGTTGTAATCGCTGGAATGAAGGCCCCGGAGCGTGTATACTTATCTGCTTCCTTTAATAATTTCGGCTGTTTGAATCTGGCCAGTCTTGCCCCATTATCGGACGAACATTTTGACATCTTACTCCGCTTTGCAAAAGTTTTCGATCTCACCTATACCCGTTTCAATGATCTGCAAAAGGCCGAAGCCCAGGCCAGGGAGGCACAGATACAATTAGCGATGGAAAGAGTGAGAGCCCGGACCATGTCCATGCAGAAAAGTGATGAGCTTCCAAAGGCGGCGAACTTATTATTTCAGCAAATCCAGTCACTTGGTATGCCGGCCTGGAGTGCCGGTTATTGTCTTTGGGATGATGATAAAAATGCGATCACATTGTGGATGAGCAGCGAAGGTGTTATTCAACCTGCACTACGCATGCCGTTGACAGAAGACCCTTCATTAATGCATTTTCGCGAAGCGTACGAAAGAGGCGAACCATTTTGGGTTGAGGCAGTAGGTGGCGAGGAATTGAAAAGACACTATAGTTATTTGCGAACCCTTCCCGGGTTAAAGGAGACTTTAGATGATATAGAAAAAGCTGGTTTCCCGGTACCCACATTCCAAATATTTCATCTCGCTTATTTTTCAAAAGGTTTCCTGTTATTTATTACTTATGAACCGGTTCCGGAAGCACATGATATATTTAAACGTTTCGCAAACGTATTCGATCAAACTTATACCCGTTTCCTTGATCTGCAAAAAGCGGAAGCACAGGCAAGAGAATCACAGATTCAATTGGCCCTTGAAAGAGTTCGTGCAAGGACGATGGCTATGCAAAAAAGTGATGAGTTGGCTGAAGCTGCGTCTTTATTATTTACCCAGATAGCAGAGTTAGGAACTAACTCATGGTCCAGCGGATTTATTATTTTTCAACCGGACGAACTCTCTATTAATTCCTGGATGAGTAAACCGGATGGCAGCATAGGGGTGCCGTTTAATATTCCGGTTACACAAGATCCTTTCTTTATAAAAATATACGAAGCTTATAAAAGAGGAGAAGAATTCTTTGTAATGGAATCAAGCGGGAAAGAACTGGAGGAAACTTACAAGTATATGTTCAGTCTTCCCGGTGCAGCAAAAGCTTTAGGAGCCATTGAAGATATAGGATTTCAAATGCCAACTTTTCAGATTACACATTGTGTTTTTTTCGCAAACGGTTTCCTGATGTTTATTACATATGAATCCTGTCAGGAAATGTGGGAAATTTTCAAACGATTCGGAAAAGTATTTGAACAGACCTATACACGTTTTCTCGATCTCCAAAAAGCAGAAGCACAGGCAAGAGAAGCAAAGATCGAAGCAGCATTGGAAAGAATAAGAAGCCGTACCATGGCAATGCAAAAGAGTGATGAATTAACAGCTGTCGCAGGTTTATTATTTGAACAGGTCAGTGCCCTGGGTATTAAAACCTGGACGGCAGGTTTTAATGTATGGAGTGAAGACAATAATTCTTATGTAGACTATATAACAAGTCCCCAGGGCGGTTTTATTGAGCCTTATACGGTACTCACAGAGACAGCTGAGGCATTAAGGGATATCAGTAATGCCCGGAAAAGCGGAGTTGAATTTGACGTGCAATATGTTGAAGGAGAAAAGATAAAAGAATTGTACCTGGCACTTACTAAGCTTGATGAGAAGCAATATGAAATAATGCTGCAGGATGGAGTCCGGTTCCCGTCTCATCAATATGAACATTTTGTGTTTGGTTCAAAAGTAAGTCTAATGTTTATTACTTATGAACCGGTGCCTGAAGCACACGATATATTCAAACGCCTCGGAAAAGTGTTTGAACAAACCTATACCCGTTTCCTTGATCTGCAAAAAGCAGAAGCACAGGCAAAAGAAGCTCAAATTGAAGCGGCGCTGGAAAGAGTAAGAAGCAGAACAATGGGCATGCAAAAAAGTGAAGAGCTCAAAGAGGTCATTCACGTTGTTTACGAGCAATTCGTTCATTTAAATATCCATGTGGAGCATGCGGGGTTTATAATAGATTATAAAGAAAGGGATGATATGCTTATTTGGTTAGCTGACCAGCACGAAGTTCCTTTCCAGGTGACAATACCTTATTTTGACTGCGCGCATTGGAATAGTTTTAATGAAGCAAAGAAAAAGGGAACGGATTTCTTTGCCAACCATCTGAACTTTGAAGAAAAGAACAGATTTTATCAGGATCTCTTTAAGTTATTCCCTGTGCCGGACAAGGCAAAGGATTATTATCTTAATTGCCCTGGCCTTGCGATATCAACTGTATTGTTGGAGAATGTTGGATTGTACATTGAGAATTTTTCGGGTATTCCTTATACCGATGAAGAGAATAATACGCTGATGCGTTTTGGAAAAGTATTCCAGCAAACCTATACCCGTTTCCTCGATTTGCAAAAAGCCGAAGCACAGGCCAGAGAAGCAAAGATTGAAGCCGCATTGGAAAGAGTAAGAAGCCGGGCCATGGCGATGCACAAAACAGATGAATTGCTCGATTCCGCCGAACTTATATACAGAGAATTAAACGCGCTGGGCATTACAAGCATGAATGTCTCTTATGCTTTTGTTGACGAACAGGAAAAGTATGGTTCTTACTATAGCGTCACTCTGGATGGAAAAGCTCTGCCGTTTCCTTTTGTATTCCCCCACACGGAAACTAAAGTCATGCGCTCCATTTTGTCAAGTTGGAGGAAACAGGTGCCTTTTGATGTAATTGAACTGGATAAGGAAGCAACGCTGAAACATCAAACCTATATTGCTGAACATATTCAAAAACAGTTTGCAGAGAATAGTCCGGAGATTCCTTTTTCCGTGGAGACGTTTCTGGAAGCATCGCCAAAAAAGGCAGTGATCTATAATTTCAATTTTGCTCAAGGCTACATATTTATTATTGGGAGTTCACGATTAACAACCGAACAGGAGCAGATCGTGATAAGGTTCACGAAAGTGTTTGAATTAACCTATCGGAGGTTTTTGGATTTAACCCAGGCAGAAGCGCAGGCAAGAGAATCTAAGATCGAAACAGCATTGGAAAGAGTGCGGAGCCGAACAATGGCAATGCATAAGAGCGAAGAATTGTCTGAGGCTGCTTTTGTACTTTTTCAACAGTTCAAAGAATTAGGAGAAGAGCCCGAGCGAATATTCATTGCCACATTTGATGAAATACATGACGGCGTGATCGATCTGTGGGGAACTAATGAAGGTGGCAAACAACTGGACAAACTTTTCCAGGTCCCGGCAGATGAACCCACCATGGTAAGCAAGATCATTGCTGCCTGGAAAGAAGGGAAAAAATCAACGGTCGTAGACCTTCGCGGTGAAGAATTAGCCAGGTATTTGCGATTCTTAAAATCGGCCGGCGTGCCATTTGCTGAAGGGGTAATGAGCGACAGAAGAGTGCAGACAGTTGCTTGTTTCTCAAAAGGAGTAATTGGGATCACTACACATGAACCGAGACCGGTAGAATCCGTAGAGCTACTCGAAAGATTTGCCGGCGTATTTAACCTTACTTATACGCGCTTTCTCGATCTTCAAAAAGCCGAAGCGCAGGCCAAAGAGGCGAGAATACAATTGGCATTGGAAAGAGTTCGTGCCAGGACTATGGCGATGCAAAAAAGTAATGAATTGGCCGAGGCAGCCCAATTACTTTATGAAGAATTCAGAACACTTGGTATCAATACATACGTCTGTGGATATTTATTTTTTAAAGAAGAGCAACATAAACAAACCGCCTGGGTAACAGCCCCGGATGGTATTCTTATTCCTGACTTTGTTGAATTCCCGTTAGAAGGGGATCCGGTTTTGGATAAAAGATACCAGGATTGGAAGCAAAAGAAGCCGCTTCACGTTTTAGAATTACAGGGCGAAGCGAATAAAGAACACCACCGCTTCCTGGCTTCAAAAGTGGCTGACTCAACTGCTAACGAGATATTCTCACAGATTCCGGATAGGATTATTTTCTATTGTGCTAATTTTTCGGCAGGTTATTTATTCATCATTGCCACCGAATTCCTAACCCAGGAAGAAGAAGACACGATAGTTCGGTTTGCCAAAGTTTTTGAATTAACCTATACCCGTTTCAATGATCTGAAACAAGCAGAGGCGCAGGCTAATGAAGCCAGGATAGAAATTTCACTGGAACGAATAAGGGCCCGTGCGCTTGCCATGCACAAATCGGATGAATTAAAAGAAGTAGCAAAAGTGTTGTGGGAACAAATGGCATTATTGGGTCAGCGGGAGTTGGAAGCATCCGTTGTGCACCTGTATGAAGAAGATCCTGGTCATATTCTTTCCTGGCGTGCAGTTAGCATCGGCACAGATTCAAGCAATAAATTAACATTTGGCCATATGGCTATTCCAAAAAACTCTTGTGAGGTGGTAAGGGAATGGCAGGCTAAATTTTACAGCGACCTGAAAGAGTATACGATAGAAATAAGCGGGGCCAAACAAGAGGAGTGGTACGAATTACTTTTCAAATTGGCTCCCGATGTTGTTAATTCCATGCGTCAGAAAAATAGTATTCATGAAAAACGTTATTATCGGTTTTCCAAGTTCTCCGGCGGGGCGTTATTGATGGTGTCAACACAAGAGCCCAGTGAGGAGGTGGCCTATTTACAGCGCAGAGCGGCCGCAGTGTTTGACCTGGCCTACCGCAGGTTTTCAGATTTGCAAAAAGCCGAAGCGCAGGCAAGAGAATCCGAAATAGAACTGGCACTGGAACGGGTACGGGCTAAGTCAATGTCCATGCGCCACTCGGATGAACTGGCCGATTTGGTAAGAATTCTTTTTAAAGAACTCAACAGCATTGGTTTTTCAATCAATGGCTGCATCATTATGACCTATGATGAGAGAACAAATGACTCTACCTGGTGGATCGCTAATTCTGACGGCGTATCTAATCCGCTTGGCCTGTTGGTTCCAAATCATTCCCATGCACCGTACCAGGCATATCTCAAAGAATGGAAAAAGCAAACACCTAAATGGAGTTACAAATTGGGTGGCGCCGAGAAAGAGAAATGGGACCAGTACGTATTTGAAAATTCAGGATTAGCTGCTTTGCCCGATCCGGTTAAAACTGGAATGCAATCGGTAAAAGACGTGCAGCTGAATGTTTGCTTCAACAAATATGCAAGCATCACCTTTGGCAGTGTGGAACCTATGGGTGATAAAGATTTTGATACCCTTCATCGCTTTGCGAAAGTATTCGAACAATCGTACACCCGCTTTCTCGATCTGCAAAATGCCGAAGCACAGACAAGGGAAGCAAAGATCGAAGCGGCATTGGAAAGAGTTCGCGCAAAAGCAATGGCTATGCATAAGAGCGAAGATCTGCACGAGGCGGTAAAAATTATGTTCGATGAATTTCAGAAGTTAAACCTGGATGTATTAAGATGTGGAGTGGGGATTCTTAATAAAAATTCAAGAACAGGGTCAATATGGGCTACTTCAGTTTCCGACGATGGACTTACCGTCCAGATATCTGCCAATGAAAGCTTTGAAACACACCCACTGATGACGCTTATTTATGAATACTGGCAAAAGCAAGAAGATCTGGATTACATTCTACAAGGCCAGGACCTGCTCAACTATTACAAGGCAATGAAGGAAAGTGATTTGAAGTTGCCTGAATCACAATTAAATTTTTCTGCTGCTGAGTTACAACCTCAATACTACTATGGTGCTATGTTCAGGAGCGGAGGTTTATATGCGTTTAGAGATAAGCCCTTTGTGGAAGAAGACAGAAAAATAATGAAGCGTTTCGCTTCCGTTGTAAACCTCACCTATAACCGATTCCTCGATTTGCAAAAGGCAGAGGCGAGTGCAAGAGAAGCGCAGATAGAAGCTTCCCTGGAAAGAGTGAGAAGTAAGACGATGGCTA
>DASTIZ010000185.1:0-8938 GCA_035717045.1 Chitinophagaceae bacterium | reverse complement strand
GGATTACATGTTGCCGGATATTGGAGGTCTCGACCTCGTGACGGAGATCAGCACCATGAATAAACTGCAAACGACCCCCGTTCTGATTTATTCCGCAAAAGACTTTTTGCCAAAAGAGAGGAATCAATTGAAACAATATGCCAATAAGATTCTTTTGAAAGATGTGAACTCGCTTGATCTTTTACTGGAAGAAATGGTGATGTTGCTGCATATTGATCACAAAAACCTGATGCCTGAAAAGAGAAAGTTAATCGAAAATTTAAGAGCCAAGAATGATATATTGGCTAACAAGAAAGTGCTGATTGTAGATGATGATGTAAGAAATCTCTTTGCTTTGACAACCGCATTTGAGCGGTATGCAATTAATGCGATTACCGCAGAAAGCGGGCAGGAGGCAATGAGTATTTTGAATGAACATGATGATATCGATATCATTTTAATGGATATCATGATGCCGGAGATGGATGGATATGAAACAACACAGAAGATACGTCGTGAACACATGAACAAGACTCTTCCGATCATCGCGGTGACTGCCAAAGCGATGAAAGGCGACCGTGAAAAATGTATAGAAGCCGGTGCATCGGATTATATTACAAAGCCGGTAAAAGTGGACCAGCTGTTATCCTTAATGAGGGTGTGGTTGTATAAATGATGATTGATGGAGAAAGGAAGTGCTAAACATATACGCAGGTCGGATGCGAAGGTCCTTGTGGTCGATGACAGGGCTGATAATCTTTTGTCCATAGAAGCAATTCTGGAAAAGGATGACTACACGATCGTAAAAGCGAATTCGGGAAAAGCTGCATTGAAAATATTGCTAAGCGATCACGACTTCTCTCTGATCCTGATGGATGTGCAGATGCCGGAACTCAGCGGTTATGAAACGGCTACTATCATTTATGAGCGGGATAAGCTGAGAAATATCCCCATCATCTTTATTACAGCCCATAGCTACGATGAAGATTATATTTTTAAGGGCTACAAGATGGGAGGTGTCGATTATATCTATAAACCGATCAAACCCGAATTGCTCAGGGCCAAGGTGGCCGTGTTTGTTGAATTGTACAGGAAGAATCAGCAATTGGTGCAGCAGGAAAAAAAGTTGTTGGCTGCTAATGATTTTTTGCATAAGGAGATCGAAGAAAGAAAGATGTCTGAGCAGCAGGTGAAACTTTTGAATGAACAGCTTCTTGCAAACAATGAAAGCCTGAAGCAAATGAATGAAGAACTGGATCAGTTTGCTTATATGGCTTCACATGATCTCCAGGAGCCGTTGAGAAAGATCCAGGTGTTTAGTGATAAAATCCTGCGCAACAATAATTTTGATGCCGAGAGCGACAAATATTTCCAAAAGATCATCAACTCATCAAAGCGGATGCAGCACCTCATCAATAATCTGCTTGATTTTTCACGACATACTGTTAGCTCAAATGATTTCAGAAAAACGCCTTTAAAGGAATTAGTGAAGAATGCGCTGACCGAGCTTGAAGTGGAAATAGAAAAGAGTAATGCCCGGATCAATTATGGCGAATTACCCGTTGTGTCCGCTGTGCCTGCATTAATGCAACAGTTATTCTATAACCTTTTCAGCAATGCGATCAAGTTCCGGAAGCCGAATGAAAATCTTGTCATTGATGTAAGATCCGAGAAAATGGATCCGGGGGATCTTTCCAATTTTGTAAAATATACGGGCAACAGGAATTTTTACAAAATAACGGTACAGGACAATGGTATCGGATTCGATGAGAAGTATGCTGAAGACATTTTCAGGGTCTTCAAGCGGCTGCATAATTACCAGGATTATGAAGGAACCGGTGTAGGATTATCTATCTGCAAAAAAATAGTCGAAAGGCATAATGGTTTTATCAGAGCCGAAAGCCAGGTCGACAGGGGTTCAACCTTTATTATAGGCCTACCGGAAGCACATCTGACAAATTGAAACTTTCAGAATTATTCCGATTGCGTAGTCAGGATGCCGGGTGAAGACTGGACATATTTTTTCAAATCTCCAATCTGTTTCAGGCAATATACCAGCATCAGCATACAACTGACAAGGACCACGATTTGCAACTCAGGGCTCCAATCTTTCATCCAGTAAACAAGGATCAAAATGAAGCCGTGTACGATGCAAATTACTCTGGCCGCAAGGCTGTGGGTATAGCCTTTATTAGTAATGAGATGGTGAATGTGCGTTTTATCAGGCGAAAATGGTGAACGGCCTTTCCAGATTCTTGTTCCAAAAACACGCAAGGTATCAAATACAGGTATCATGACAATTCCAAGCGTAAAAACATAGATATTGGGAACTACCGGCGCCGTATAAAGCGCGTTTACTTTCATTAATTGGACGCATAATACAGCTATCACGAATCCCAGCACAAGAGATCCTGTATCGCCCATAAAAATTCTTGCCGGGTTAAAATTGAAATACAAAAATCCGAGCAAAGCACCTGCCAACGCAAAAGCTATCATTGCATAATTCAGGTCCTTACTGATCGTGAGAAAAATGCCAAGGGTTACCAGGCTCATGAAACCGAGGCCGCCGGCAAGGCCGTCGATGCCGTCAATCAGGTTAAAGGCATTGCTAATGCCCACGATCGTAACCACCGTGATAACATATTGAGCAATTATATGGAGTTCCCCGATGCCCAAAAGTCCACCAAAATTAGTAATGCGGATTCCTGACACGGCAAGCAAGGAAGCAAGTCCTGCTTCGATCACCAATTTATAACGGGCGGCAAGGTCTTTCAGGTCATCCATTATTCCCACACCACATAAAAGCACCATGGATAAGAAGAACGTGATCGTTGAGGGATGATTATTGAATTTGAACCAGAATAAAAGTGACATCATGGTTCCGGCAAAAATCGCTATGCCGCCAAAAGTGGGTGTGGGAACAGAATGTTCTTTGCGGGCATTGGGCCGGTCAAACAGCTTAAGTCTTCTTACCATAAAGATAACAGGCGGAATAAAGATAAGCGTCAGAACAAAGGCCATCACGTAGGTGAGAAGTCCAAATTTGAAATCAGCGAAATTGATACTGGCCTGCAGTAAGTTCAGATGGTTGATCATCGGTTTCGGTCTTTTTGAGGATAGTGATTCTACGCTAAAAATAGAACGAAAATCCGGGCATTTTTATTTTTTCGGACATATAGTTTTAAGTCTTTCGTTTCTGCAGGTCTTGGAACGGAATAGTACATTTGTTCAAAACGCATTTATACCTGCAATTCCTGACATATTAGCCAGCCCTATTGAATACCTCAAAGGTGTTGGTCCTCAACGGGCGGACCTGCTGAAAAAAGAGCTGAATATTTTCACTTTTAATGACCTCTTGAACCATTTTCCCCATCGGCATGTTGACAAAACAAAAGTGAATTTTATAAAGGATATACATCCGGACACCGATTATATTCAGGTAGCCGGAAGCCTGCACAATATTGACGTTATCGGGGTTAGAAAGGGCAGACGGATGGTTGCGACCCTCCGTGATAAGACCGGTAGCCTCGAGCTAGCCTGGTTCCAGGGGATTAGCTGGCTAGAAAAATATTTGGAGAGTGGAGAGGAATATCTGGTCTTTGGAGGGGTCACATTTTTCCAGGGCAGGCCCCAGATCGTCCATCCTGAAATGGAGCGTTTAAGCACCGGAAAAACTGATGCCCGCGCGGACGCGCCGGCCGCACGGGGCAAATCTTTTCTTGAACCTATTTATCCAACGACAGAGAAGTTGAGATCAAAAGCGCTGGGTGGAAGACAGATTGGAAAGCTCACCGAAGCGATGATGAAAGTGATCCGCGAAAAGGACATTCCTGAAAATTTGCCGGAAAGCATCTTACAAAAATTAAAACTGGTAAGCAGATTTAAGGCGTACTCTCAAATTCATTTTCCTGCTGATCTGAAGGAATACGAAGAAGCTGTGAAAAGATTGAAGTTTGAAGAATTGTTTATTGCTCAACTCAGGATGGCAAGACTACGATCACATCGTCACCGGTTTTCTCACGGGGTGAGGTTTGAAAAGGTAGGAGAACTGTTCAATACTTTTTATACAAAGTATTTACCTTTTGAACTAACCGGTGCGCAAAAAAGGGTGATCAAAGAGATCAGAAAGGATACCGCAACCGGTAAGCAAATGAATCGTTTGTTGCAGGGCGATGTTGGCAGCGGCAAAACAATGGTAGCCCTGATCACCATGCTTATTGCAAGTGATAATGGTTTTCAAAGTTGTATGATGGCACCTACCGAAGTATTGGCCCAACAGCATCACAAGAACATTACGTCTTTGCTGAAAGATATGCCCGTGGAAACAGGTCTGCTCACCGGTTCAACGAAAACTGCCGAAAGGAAATTGATACAACAAAAGCTGGATGATGGTACCATGCATATTCTTATCGGGACACATGCCATCATTGAAAAAAATGTTCAGTTCAAAAATTTGGGCATTGGTATTATTGACGAACAACACAAATTTGGTGTAGCGCAAAGAGCAATGCTTTGGGAAAAAAATGATACGTCGCCGCATATACTCGTAATGACTGCGACTCCTATTCCAAGAACGCTGGCCATGACCGCTTATGGTGATCTTGATTATAGTGTGATCGACGAAATGCCGCCGGGAAGGCAGCCGATCACAACTGTACACCGTTTTGAAAAAGACCGACCGAAGGTAATGGGATTTTTGAAAGATGAAATTGCGAAAGGCCGGCAGGCTTATATCATTTTCCCGTTAATCGAAGAAAGCGATAAAATGGATTACGAAAACCTGATGAAAGGTTACGAAAATGTAAAAGCGTGGTTTCCCGAGCCAAAATACTGGATCAGTATGGTACATGGCCGACAAAAGCCAGAGCAAAAGAGTATTAATATGCAGCGATTTGTTAATGGAGATACGCATATTATGGTATCAACGACCGTTATAGAAGTGGGCGTGGACGTATCTAATGCAACAGTAATGGTTATCGAAAGCGCCGAGAAGTTTGGATTGTCACAATTACATCAGTTGCGTGGAAGAGTGGGTCGCGGCGCTGATAAAAGCTATTGTATCCTGCTGACCGGTACTAATATCGGTAATGATGCAAGAGAAAGAATGAGAATAATGACATCAACAAATAATGGATTTGTAATTGCGGAAAAAGATCTTGAGATGCGTGGGCCGGGAGAGATTGAAGGCACAAGACAAAGCGGGGTATTAAACTTTAAGCTTGCAAATATAGTCCAAGACAGGTCCGTGCTTGAAACAGCCCGCCGGTTTGCAGACGACATCGTGAGCAGTGATCCGGACTTGAGTTCGGCCGAAAATTTGCGCATTAAAAGCTACCTTCAAGCAATTCAAGGAAAAACGGCATGGAGTCGTATATCTTAACACAAGTTTTCAATTCGTTTTTCCACTGTTTTAGTTAATTTGAAAAAAATATAACAATTGATCCGGTATCACTACATAACCCTGCTCTTATTAATCCTATCAACTTCAGTTAAGGCGCAGAATATCGAGTTTGTGGAAAATAAAGGTCAATGGGACAATC
This sequence comes from Chitinophagaceae bacterium, assembly GCA_035717045.1. GTDB lineage: Bacteria > Bacteroidota > Bacteroidia > Chitinophagales > Chitinophagaceae > VBAS01. The sequence continues at coordinate 3,419 of DASTIZ010000185.1, read as the reverse complement.
GCGTTAAATTCAGAAGCGAAGTTCCAGCAGGCTCTTTTTTCATTCGAACAGGAGGGTTTACGGTATTGCAGCATAATGCAGACGACTTTCGGAATATCATGGAGTCTGCGCATGGACATAAAGAAGCAAACAGTTCAAAGGCTCCTTTGGTATTGCGCTCGCATGCCTATACTGTGGATTTTGCAAATGCCTCTGATAACATAGAAGTGGTTCCCGATAAACCATTGGAATATCATGCTAATTATTTTATTGGTAACGACCCTTCGAAATGGGCAAGCAGCTGCCTGGTTTACCAGGGTATCACTGTTAAAAATGTTTATCCCAATGTTGACGTTCGCTATTATACCAATAGCGGTACTATGAAATATGACATTATCGTAAAGCCAGGTGCAGATCTAAGCAGGATAGCTTTAAAATATTCAGGAGCTGATAAACTTGAAATAAAAGACAAACAGCTCATCATTAAAACTTCAGTTGGTAATGTAAAAGAACTGGATCCATTTACTTACCAGTATGAAAACAATCAACGCAAACAGGTTTCCGCTAAATATGTTTTGATAGGAAACGAAATAAGATTTGATATTAAGAATTATAATCCTGGCGAAACGCTGATCATCGATCCCACGCTGATTTTTTCTTCATTTACCGGGAGCACGGGCGATAATTGGGGGTTCACCGCCACCTATGGTCCTGATGGAAGTTTTTATGCGGGCGGCATTAACCTTCAACCCGGATATCCGGTGACACCAGGGGCCTTCCAAACCACGTGGGCGGGTGGCGGTGGCGGCGGTTTTTCAGCCACAGATATGAGCATTACAAAACTTTCTCCAAACGGTACTACGCGTATCTATGCTACATATATTGGAGGATCTGGTAATGAACAACCACACAGCCTGGTCGTAGATGGCGCGGGAAACCTTGTAATAGCGGGGCGCACTAATTCGACAAACTATCCAACTACGGGCAGCGGGACTATCGGTTCAGGAGGAGGCTTTGATATAGCTGTCACAAAATTGAATGCTGCTGGTTCTGCATTGATCGGCTCTAAAAAAATAGGAGGTAGCGGCGATGACGGAGTCAATATTGCATTAGACACCTATGGTTCCCTGCAACAAAATTATGGCGACGATGGGCGAAGTGAAGTTATACTTGATGGCGGTGGAAATATTTATGTTGCTTCCTGTTCAAAGTCACCTGGCGACGGCGGTGGTAATGGCAAATTTCCTGTTACTTCAGGGGCATTTCAAACAGCATTCGGCGGTGGTAGCCAGGATGCAGTTGTTTTGAAATTAAACCCTGACGTATCTGCACTTTCTTTTGCAACTTTTCTCGGTGGTAATGGTGATGATGCAGGCTACGTGCTATCATTGGCTCCAAATGGCGATATCTATGTCGGGGGTGGTACTGCAAGCACAAATTTTCCGGGCAATATGTCGGGAACGATCAGTTCATCCAACCAGGGCGGTATCGATGGATATGTAGCTATAGTTTCAAATAGCGGTAATGCCATTATTAAATCAACTTATCTCGGCACATCAGGTACCGACCAGGTGTTTGGTGTACAATTTGACAAATTCGGATTTCCCTATGTGTGTGGTCAGACAAGAGGCAACTGGCCTGTAATAAATGCGACGTATAGCGTTTCAGGAGCCCCTCAATTCATTGCAAAGCTTGAACCTGATCTTTCCTCCTATATATATTCTACGCGATTCGGTAAGACTGCTGTCATTCCCAATATTTCTATTACGGCGTTTCTTGTCGATAATTGTGAGAATGTATATGTGTCCGGATGGGGTGGAACTGTTGTTCCTCAATTTCCTTCATCAGGTACCACGGGATTACCTGTCACATCAGATGCGATCCAAAGTACAACAGATGGGCAGGATTTCTACTTTTTTGTTTTACAAAAAAATGCTACAGCCCAATTATTTGGAAGTTTCTTTGGTCAAAGTGGAGGGTTAACTGACCATGTTGACGGAGGTACAAGCCGTTTTGATAAACAAGGCGTGATTTATCAGGCGATCTGTGCGAATTGCGGCGGTGGTGCAGTCTTTCCGACTACCCCGGGAGTTGTCGCTCCTAATAATCTCGCGGTAAATGGTGGATCAGGATGTAATCTTGCCATGGTTAAGATCTCGTTTGACTTTGCCGGCGTCGATGCTGGCCTTCAATCGATCATCGATGGCGTGCCGAGAGATACCGCTGGTTGTGCCCCACTTACTGTTGATTTTATCGATACAGTTGCAAATGGGGTGAAATACTATTGGTACTTTGGAGATGGATCTTTGCCGAATCCGCTGGTTACGACTGTTCCAAACACTTCACATACATATAATTTACCCGGCATATACCAGGTGATGCTGATCGCCGAAGACTCAACTACGTGCAATATTCGTGACACAGCATATATTAATATCAAGGTCTCGAATTTGCCAGCAACACTCGACTTCAATCCCGTAAAACTATTACCATGTGATTCTCTGCGATACAGGTTTGATAATCTTTCGGTAGCTCCGCCCAGCCGGCCATTTACCAATACCTCATTCATGTGGGATTTTGGTGATAACTCGCCATTGCTTACAACTGGTCCGGCGCCTGTTTTCCATACCTATACGTCACCAGGATCATATACTGTAAAACTTATTCTGGTTGATACTGCATATTGCAATGCTCCTGATACAGCAATAAAAACAATAAGCATAGCTCCTTTGGTCGTCGCACAGTTTACAACACCGCCCACCGGCTGTGCTCCTTACACGGCACAATTCACCAATACATCGATCGCGGGCCAGACATTTAGCTGGAGCTTCGGGGATGGCGGAACCAGTACGGCAACAAATCCAACGCACACATTCACCACGCCCGGTACCTATACCGTTACATTGATCGCAAATGATCCGAGTACCTGTAATCTCGCGGATACAACGACATCAGTCGTAACTGTATTCCCGATCCCCACCGCGAATTTTACGTTTTCGCCCGACCCCCCTGTTGAGAATACACCAACCTCGTTCAATAATCTTTCATCACCGGATGCCACTAACTTTAAATGGTACTTTGGTGATGGAGACAGTTTGATAACCACATCGAGACTCCAGGTAAAGCACCAGTATAATGAAACGGGAACATACAATGCATGTTTGGTTGCAATTAATCCTGCCGGTTGTGCCGATACTGTGTGCCAGGATGTAAGAGCCGTAATAGTAGCATTGGTAGATGTGCCAAATGCTTTTACACCGAAAAGTGGTGATATTAATAGTAAGGTATTTGTAAGAGGATTTGGCATCTCAAAAATGAGATTTATTATCTGGAACCGCTGGGGACAAAAAGTATTTGAAACAAATGACCGGAATATTGGGTGGGATGGAACCTATAAAGGAGTGATTCAGCCAATGGATGTATACGTTTATACGCTTGAT
>DASTIZ010000184.1:0-6368 GCA_035717045.1 Chitinophagaceae bacterium | reverse complement strand
TATCTCTTTATTCTTAAAGCTATTAAAATAAGCCATAGTATGCAGCATCCCGGTAAGGTATTGTTCAAACGTGTAGGTTTTTTCGTTGACAATATTACCCTGAAACAAGAACCCGCCCGTGGCAATACCCATTAATTGATCCAGCGAAACCCTGAAGTGGTTGGCCAGAATATACACTTCTTCAAAGGTCACCTGCTTTTCTCCTCTCATTCTGCGGTACGCACTGTCAGTACTGATATCCAATAGCTTTGCTACCTCATCGGCTACAGAAGCATCGGCCGGTAATCTTGTTTTGATCAGTTGAAAAAGTTGCTGTTGAATCTCATTAATATTCATAGCGGCTGCATTTTATAAGCGTTTTTTTCTTTCCTGTATTTTGCTAAGTATTATACCAAAAAAAATATTACGTTGCTTTTCACTGGTCTGGCTGATCAGTGTTGATCGTTTCATCATGTTGTGCATATCGGTATAACAGGGATCGCAAAAAGTTTCATCACGTGTAAACATATAATTGAGTACATCGTAATTGATAAATGTCGTTTTTACCTTATCTGTAACGACCATGATTGTATTATCGCCGAGGATGATCCTATTATAAAAAAAACGGAAATTGTTTTTTTTTGATTCCGGGTTCTCACCTGGCATAAACTTACAACCATGTTCCACCTGGTCTTTTAAATGAATTATGGATTCTTCCAACGCTTCATAAATTGTCTTGATGTCTGTTGATGCAGCAAACCAACCAGAATCTTTGTAAAACTCGATCTGGGATATCGCAGAATTGATGCATTCGGTATTCCAAATTTCCACGGATGGCACTTTACAATAGACCGTAGCCAGTTCACGGCTTAAATTCTCAATATCTTCTGATAAATAACTAAACTCAAATTCCTTATTGGCAAAGTCAGGATGTTGCACAATAGATTTCATCCAGAAAAAGTACCGGAAGGCGATGAGTGGCCGGTAATAAAAATTATGAAACAGCGCCATATCCTTGGTGAGGTAAATGATCTCTTTATGGATAAAGCTCGTTGCATACTCCACTTGCCTGATAATATCGGTCAGGTACTTGGTATAACTATAGTTTTTCGTGCTGATCCTTACATTCTGAAACATGACCGCGCCGCCCTGCACATTCAATATCTGGTCAAGGGATAGTTTGAAATAGGCACATAGCTCCCTTGCTTCGTCCAGGACAAGCGGCGTTTCTCCCCGTATACGGCGGTACGCGCTGTCGCTGCTTACACTTAATATATTGGCTACCGTATCCACCAACGATGCATGTGGCGGCAAAAGTTCCTTTATTCTTTGAAACAAGAATTCCTGTGATTGGTAATTGGCGATCATGGGTTCGCAGTTGGTCCTGCTGGTGGGTCAGGACGGCTCTTTGGTTTTAAGTTAAGTCATTTTGGGGTTTAAAATACGGGTTTTGCCCGGTTTAAGTTGCAATATCTGCAACAGATACCAGAAAAGCGAGTCAACGAGCCAAAACCATAGAACCGTTAAAAAAACCCAAAGAACTGTTGCAAAAACTGCAAATCCCGGGAATGCTAATGCAAAATTCAATTATAAATGGCCTGTTCGTGGTAGTAGCTTGGCACTATGAAAAAATAAATCATATGAAATCGTCAAACATTCACCACGAAATACTGCTCTTCACCGGAACAAGCCTGGCAAACAAACAACTTGCCGGTAATGAAGCGAACCATCATGACAAAAAGCTTTCTCCGATTGAGGAGTTGGAAAAAGCCTGCTGGAATGGGATCGTTCACGAAATGTTCCCGGAAATTCTTGGAAGCTTATACCCTAAATGCAAAAGCTTCCTTTGGCACGTACTTAGCGGTAAAAATTTCCTGTATATAAATGCAGGCTCCAATCCCGTGAGTACGCCGCATGACACTTCGATCGATCCCTACTTTTTTATGATGAATGTTTGCGAGAACTGAATTCGATTATTCCAGTTAAAGCAAATTCAAAATGAAAAAATTTACCACCATATGCTTTATCACGACCTTCCTCGTTACCTCGTTTTGCTTTTCAGAAAGCGATGATTGCGCAGGAAAATAACTGGATGATAAAACAGTTGCCTGAAAAAATGAAATAGAATAAACAATAATGTATAGAAACTGGTTATGAAAAAAATATCTCTTCATATTATCTTCTTGTTCTCGATGCTGAATGGATTTGCTCAAAAAGACTTTGCTTATTGCAAAGCCGGGCTATCCTTATTGCTCGGCGAGGCGCAAACCAGCGATGACCTAACCGTTTTACCCGCGTTAACAATTGCACCCGGTTTCCGGATAATAAAAACAAAGGAATTTTCTCTGACAACAGATTTTCCCATTTCCCTGGGCGTTTCAAACAAAAATGAAGATTTCCGGTTTGGTGTTGATGCCCCGGCCCTGCTGAACCTGAATTTTGGATTTACTTCTTCCAAACAGTCAACGGCGAACCTTGGAATAAGCTTTGGGGCTGGTATTGGCTATCACTATTGTTACAATGAATACTATAATCCGTATAATAATGAAGAATATGATGAATTAAGCGTGGCCGGCTATGTATTCCAAACGGGAATATTCTTTCGGGATAAGTTTGGCGGAAAAGGACTGAGTGGCGGCGGAATTAAAATATCTTTTATGACAAATTCAAAATCCGCACCTGTGCAGAAAAAAGTTTTCGGAATAAGCCTTCTTGCGACAGAAATATGAATCATTGAAATAAATAAAAAATAATTTTATATAACCAAAAAACCACCGATTATGAAAAAAATTATCCTGATGACAATTTTTAGTTTGATGGGCACGGTTATTTTTTCCCAAAATCAAACCACGGTAAGCGGAAGGATAACCAACGACAAAAATGAACCATTGCATGGAGTATCCGTGAGAGTAAAAAGTGGCAATGAGGGAACCACAACTGACGCTCAGGGAAAATTCCGTTTAACAGTATCCTCTCTGCCCGTAGTGCTCATCATTACTTCCGTCGAGTATGAGGAAAAAGAAGTACCGGTAACCAATGTAAATGAAGTAAATGTTATTATGACAGAAGTTTCAAAAACTCTCGAAGGCGTTATTGTTGATGGAACCGGTGATTCAAGGCTAAGAGGCAGGCTCCTCAGTCGGCCTTATTCCATTGAAGTAGTAAGAGACTTTGGCAATTCACCAACTGACCCCTACTCAAGTATACTGCCAAAAAAAGGGCTTGATGTTACTATATCGAGCATGACATACAAAACATTCAGCACAAGAGGATTTAATGGTAGTGGTAGCTCAAGAGTAAATCAATTCATGGATGGAATGGATAACCAGGCCCCGGCACTGAATTTTGCTGTCGGCAATTTTATCGGTCTCACTGATCTTGATATTGAAAGCATTGAAATATTGCCGGGTGCATCTTCTGCGCTTTTTGGGCCGGGTGGTGTCAATGGAACAATTATTTTAAATAGCAAAAGTCCATTCAAATATCCTGGTCTTTCCATTCAAATTAAAAATGGAATTACCAACGTAGGAAAAGAACAAAGGGACAAGATCGGTGGCTTTTATGATTATTCGTTGCGCTATGCAAAAAACTTCAATGACAAGTTTGCATTCAAAGTGGGTTTTCAATATATACGTGGTATTGACTGGCTGGCAGACGATACTACTAATTATAAAAGAGTAGGAAGCAACGGCTTTGTGATTCCGGGTACACGGCAATCCGATCCCAATTATGATGGCGTTAATGTTTATGGCGATGAAACAAGTGTGGACATAAGGCCATTTATATACGGTGCATTTGGCGGCAATGTGCCAGCTCCGTTTCAACCCTATATGGTTTCTCCGTTTCTAATTTCAAGAACAGGATATAATGAAGAGCATCTTATTGATCCTGAAACAAAAAATTTAAAGTTAAATGGTGCTTTACATTATAAACTCACAAAAGATATTGAAGCTATTTTAGCTGGTCATTGGGGCAAAGGCAATACAGTATATTCCGGAAATGGCAGATATGCCTTCAAAGATATCAAGATTGGCCAGTATAAGATTGAACTAAAACATAAGAATTGGTTTTTACGTGCATATACTACACAGGAGGACGCGGGTGAAGCATACAGCGCAGGCATCACTGCACAATTCCTGAATGAAGCCTGGAAAAGAAGTTATGATTCTACAAATGTAACTGGGAGCTGGTATCCGCAGTATACCGGTGCCTTTCTCACTGCAAAATCACAGGGAGCCACAGATGCTATGGCACATGCTGCAGCGAGAGGTTTTGCCGACCAGGGAAGACCTGCTGCCGGCAGTTCACAATTCAACCAGTTATTTGATGCAGTAAGGAAGACGCCTATTCCAAATGGTGGACTTTTTAAGGAAACTTCACAAATGTGGATGGGTGAAGGACAATATAATTTTTCAGATAAAATAAAATTTGCTGAGGTCATTGTTGGTGCCAACTTAAAAAAATACATCCTTGATTCAGACAGCACATTGTTTTATGAACCAAACGGACCCATTAAGATAAATGAATGGGGCATGTATGCACAGGCTGCAAAAAAGTTCTTTCAAGACAAGCTCACATTAACCTTAGCAGGTCGTTATGATAAGAATGAAAACTTCGATGGGAAATTCACACCAAGAGTTACTGCATTGATAAATGTGGCTAAGAACAATAATATCCGGTTATCTTATCAAACTGCCTATAAGTTCCCTACTACGCAGCATCAATGGATACGGCTGAACCTGGGCAATGTTATTCTTTTAGGCGGACTGCCCTGGGTAAACGATTATATGAATGTAAAGGCGTATCCAACATTGGTGTATACTCCGCCCACAACATCACCATTTGTTTACAAAAAGCTGAAACCAGAAAGCATGCGCTCATTTGAAATAGGATATAAAGGCAGCTTCCATAAGAAACTATTGCTTGATATGTATGCTTATTTTGGTAAATACACAGATTTTACAGGACGTATACTACTGATACAACCTACAAATAATAACAAGCTCTATTCCATTTTAACCAACAGTGAAACAGAAATAAAAGGCTGGGGTGCCGGCATCGGGCTTGATTACGACATGGCGAATAACTTTTTCACTTCTTTTAACGCCTACACTGATAATCTTACCAATGTGCCCACAGGATTTATGGCAGGATTTAATACACCAAAATACCGGATCAACGCAGGAATTGGCAACAGGGGATTTGGCAAAGAAGACCGATTCGGATTTAGTGTAAACCTGAGATGGCAGGATGAATTTTTCTGGGAAGGTGGCGGTCTTGCAGACGGAACAGTGCCTGGATACACAACGTTAGACGCACAGGTAAACTATAAATTGCCAAAAATAAAATCGATGATCAAGCTTGGCGGAACCAATATAACCAACAATTACTACAGAACAGGTTTCGCTAATCCTTATATAGGTGGAATGTACTATATAAGTTTTGGATATAACATTTTTTAATAGCCCCCTGTCCCCCTTGCTTCCGGCTTCGCGTAGCTCGCAGGAAGCAACGGGGAAGGAGAAGGAGGATGGGGCTAAGAAGATCCAGGTCATTTAAATAGCAACAATAAACTATCCCGCAAACTCAGCAATTGCCGGGAACGGGATAGTCTTATCTGATAAATTAAAAAATGAATGTATGAAACCGCTCAAATCAGCACTTGTAGCCCTGCTAACCCTAGCACTCAGCACGCAGGCACAACAAAAAAAGTTTGAATACGCCATCAAAAGAAACGGGGATCAGGTGGGTACTATTCATTTCACACAAGGTGTTACAGGCAATAGGACCGTACTTACCATGGAATCAGAAGTAAACACCCGTTTCATATTCAGCTTTAAGGCCAGAGCAAAGGAAGAAGCGATCTATGACAATGGCATCATGACATGGTCATCAATCTATCGCAAACTGAATGGCAATGTAAAGGTTGATAAGAAGACAAAAGCAAATGGAAATACCTATACTGTTTATAAGGGAAGCAAAACCGAAACATTGAATAATTATCCCATTCGCTATAATATGTTAAGTGTGTATGTAGCAGAACCCGTAAACATAACCCAGGTGTATTCCGATAATTTCCAGCAGCAGGTAACTATTCAGAAAGTAGCTGATCATCATTATAAGATAAAATTCCCTGATGGCAACTACAGTGAATACTTCTATACCAACGGCGTTTGTTCAAAAGTGGAGATCCATCATACCTTATACAGGGCAACTATTGAATTGAAGTCTTAAAGAAAAAATTATGTTCAGCCATATTTTAACATACGCGTTGATGTTGTTCTATTATTCACTGTTCTTTATTGCAGTCAGCACGGGAGCAAAAAGCAGCAGCGGCCAACTCAAAGATGTTTTAGCTGGCAAAGGCGAAGCGGGTATTCTTTTTAGCC
>DASTIZ010000183.1:0-7583 GCA_035717045.1 Chitinophagaceae bacterium | reverse complement strand
CGCTAACTTTCTGTACAAGAACTTGCGTGATGGCATAATGCTATCGGCAATGTTCGGGGTAACAGCGGTAATTTCACTAATGAATAAGAAATAAGTCGGGGACCGGTGACCAATGAACGAAATTGTTAAGACTAAATGGATATTATTTCAGGTTCATATAAAGTAGTACGATTCGGATTGCGATTGGCCTGGGCAAATTTTGTTTTATTCATTCTGTATGACTTAATAGTAATCACGGGAATTGTGATTGGCCAGGGCGTGCTGAGAGAACCATACTTAGGTATTGCAGAAGTAATGACTCTTGTCAGCGCTCCTTTATTAGTACTTCTTATGGCTGCTATCCATGAATGTGCACCTCAACATGCCAAAATTTTTAGCCTGACGGCTTTAGGATGGATATTATTGTTGGCCGGGTCAACTGCGATTGTGCACTTTATAAACCTGACGTTGTGGAGACAGGTCAGCGTTCAACAGAAAATTGACTACCTGAGATTTCTGGGTTGGGAATGGCCATCTATGATGTATGCAATTGAACTCGTTGCATGGCATTTGTTTTTTGGGCTATCTATGTTTTTTGCCGCATTTGCTTTTAAAGGCAGAGGGTGGGAAAAAGCAGGGCGCATAGCTTTAATAACAACAGGCTTGTTGTGTATTTTCGGACTAATCGGGCCACTAGTTGGAGATCTGAGCTGGCGGTTGATTGGCATCTTTGGATATGGAGTTGGCTTTCCAATTGCATGCGTTCTGATCGCCTGTGTATTCAGGAATGCACCAACGAATTAACGGAAATTATATTTAAGTTCCTTCCACCTGGGTGTTTGCCTCACATCAAATCAACCATAATTGAATGGACGGCGGGGCCCGGCAGATTAGTTACAATCATTATTTTACAGTATTAGCATCTTACTTCGCTTTGCTTTCCAGCAATAACTGAATAGATTGAATGCATTTATTTATTCTAAATAACTTACACTTGGAATTCATTAACTTTCTGTAGGAAAACTGCCGGAAAACAAATTTTTGTACGCCGCTCTGAGAGCACAAAAACCTCAAATAAATCGAATGCCAAAGGCAACTATTTTTTTATTATTTATTGCACATTTAATTATTCACAATAAAGTATTAAGCCAAACGCCCGCAGATTCCATTGTATTAAGGGACATTGAATGGGATAAGTCGTCTCCAGCGGGTACAAGAGAATTAACAATCCCATCTGGCGGAGGCCTGTTGCAGGGATTTATCTATAAGGCAAATGGAATACAAAGGCACCCGACATTACTATTATTGCATGGCTATCCCGGCAATGAAAGAAATCTTGACCTGGCACAGGTTGTGAGAGCGAATGGGTGGAATGTTATCTATTTCAATTACCGGGGCTCCTGGGGAAGCCAGGGTGAATTTAGTTTTAAGCATTGCGTGGAAGATGTGGTAAATGTTGTTGCATTTTGTAAAAAATATGCAGATTCCCTACAAATTGATCCTTCCAGGATCGCTTTATTTGGACACAGTATGGGTGGCTGGGTCTGTTTAAAAGCATTACAACAATTGCCTGATGTTAAAAAAGGAATTGCTCTATCAGCCTGGAATATTTTTGATGTTACTACCAACAACGAGAGTTTAGCTTCTCGCGAAAAAAAAGCTGATGAATATTTTGTGTTAAACAAAAAATCAGGCAAGGACCTTTTTAAACCGGTATTCGAAGACCCCGAATATTACAATCTTACCAATACGGCTGAGACCCTGGTTCAAAAGCAAATTATTATGCTGGAGGAATACCAACGAAATCCGTCAGTAGCTGATGCAATAAAAAGCAAAAACAAAGCTTTTTTTGAATACGATGTTTGGCAAACAGACCATTCATTTACCAATAAGAGAGTTGCTTTGATAAACAAAGTCCTTTCTTTTCTTAACAAATAAATCCGACAACAATCAGGTGCCTGCAGGATGAGGTTTTGCCGCTCAGGCCATAGATCATTTTATTGAGTGAAGTGGGCCTAACATAGGAGTTTAGCACCCATCGTGTGCATTACAGTAACAGCGTCTTTCCTCCATAGTCCTTCGCAGAACATAGGTGGTTAGGCGAAAATTGTAATTTTGGTCCAGTAACAAGTTTCATCTTAAATAAGAACATGAAATGGAAAATTCGGATCTTGGTATTTTGATACTTTTGATTGTGATAGCCTTTTTGTGGCTGTTGCCGATATTAATGATTATCAGATCTAATAAAACCACCAGAAACGAAAAAATAGCGTGGGTATTGGCGATGATTTTTATTTCGTGGTTTGCATGGGTTTTTTACATATTGTTAGCTCCCATCAAAAAAAAGAATTGAAACAAGGCTGGATGACATTTGCACGAGTTGATAGTATAAAGGGATTCCGTCCGCCCGAAGGCTTTCCCGGCACACATAATTGGATGAAGAGGGCAGCCTCCGCGGAATTTAATTACAATGAATGGTGTTCACATATCTGGAGCGTTTTTCCATAATTCTTCGCGGCAATGAATGAAAAAAGGATTAACCTTTGTGTAAGAACGTGAATAAAGCAAAATGTTTGTGGCCATTGCGAGATATTTCAAGGCTTTACGGTCAAGCAAGCTAAATTGATATCAGCATAATTAACATAGAAAACAATCGGGAAATGGAATTCAATCCAAACAACATTGTTATTAAGCTTTGTATTGAAGGGATGGGCATGGAGGATAAGGGCAAGCCAGAAGAAGCAAGCAAACTATTTTTTCAAGCCTGGAACGAAGCGGCAAGCGACTTTGAAAAATTTACGGCTGCTTATTATGTGGCCCGGCATCAGAGAAATATTCACGATAGATTAAAATGGCTCGAAACGGCTTTGCAATCTGCATTAAAAATAAATGACCCCTCTGTTGCCGGAGCTTATCCTTCTCTATATTCCAACATTGCCAAATGCTATGAGGAAGCAGGCGACCCTGAGAACGCAAAAAAAAATCATGAGTTAGCAATTTCGTCCAGGGACAAACCCTTTGATAACGGTCCCTTTTATCATGGGACAAAAGCAGATCTGCAGGTTGGTGATTTGCTGACAGCAGGCCGTGAGTCGAATTACAAATCAGAATTCATAATGAATCATATTTATTTCACAGCCCTGATTAATGGGGCGGGACTGGCTGCGGCATTAGCCAAAGGTGATGGACCTGAACGGGTTTATATCGTTGAACCGACTGGAAGCTTTGAAAATGACCCGAACGTTACAGATAAAAAATTTCCGGGCAATCCGACACGCTCATATCGCACCCGGGCGCCATTAAAGATCATTGGGGAAGTAACAGATTGGGTACGACAAACCCCGGAGGAACTTCAAAAATGGCGGGAAAAGTTGGCCAATGTCAAAGGAGATATAATTAATTAATTTTCCTTCCGTCGGTGCCCTGAAAACGGGTTGCTATCAGATTCAGGGTTCCCATCTGTTCACTTTAAAGAAAAAATTTTGCGCAACCAAGTAATTGCACTTATATTTGCAACCAGGTAATTGCACATTATTACAAATGAAAGTAAGACGAGATGTTTTCCAGGCAATAGCCGACCCGACACGAAGGGCAATTTTGTTACTGATCGCCGCCCAGGCAATGACACCGAATGCAATTGCAGAAGAATTTCATACAAGCAGGCAAGCGGTTTCAAAGCATATTCAAATTCTTACTGAATGTGAATTGGTGAAGCAGGAACAAAAAGGAAGGGAAATTTATTATCACATCAATGCAGGCAAATTGAAGGAGATTGATAAATGGATTGAGCAATTCAAAAAGAATTTGGAAACTCAGTTCAATCAATTAGACAAAGTATTATCAACAATGAAAAAACAAAAAAAATGATAAACAATCTGCTATTTGATTTCACCGTGGACAAAGCAGCAAAAACTGTATTCATAACCAGGGAATTTGATGCCGACCTTTCGCTGGTATGGGATGCTTTTACCAAAGCAGAAATCCTTGACCAATGGGTGGCTCCTAAACCCTGGGTATCAAAAACAAAATTTATGGATTTTAGAGTTGGCGGGCGAAGATTTTATGCGATGGTAAGCCCGGAGGGACAGGAGCGGTGGGCAATCCAAAAGTATACTTCCATTACTCCAAAAACCAATTTCAAAATGTTTAATGCTTTTGCAGACAAAGATGAAAATCCTGAATTGCCGGGTTCTGATTGGGATTACACTTTTAGCGAACAAGATGGAAAGACAAAAGTCAATATCACTATTTATAATGAATCTCTTGCCCGTATGGAGAAGATGATTGAAATGGGCTTTACAGAAGGATTTAAGGCGTCTATGAACAATTTGGAAAATCTGTTGGCAACGTTATCAAAACGATCTTGAGCACAAGCACAGCTTGCCGTCGAAGACCCCGGGGGATAAAAAGAAAGTATACAATCACATTGATGAAAGATAGATCGATCCCGATAACTGTGGGATGAAAAGGTAATGTAAGCACCCCGTAATTTTATATTTAAATGAACGTGCAGGAACAAATCAAAAAGTATATTACCAACCAACCTGAACCAAAATGTAGTGACATGCAAGCCCTGCACCGCATCATTCTCCAAGTAATGCCGGCATGTAAATTATGGTTCCTGGATGGCAAAGACAGCAAAGGTAAAACGGTTTCTAACCCTAATATTGGATATGGAAATCACATCATAAAATATGCGGATGGAACAATCAGGGATTTTTATCAAATTGGTTTGAGCGCAAACACAACCGGGATCTCTGTTTATATCCTGGGTATCAAGGATAAGAAATACTTAGCCCAAACGTATGGGAAAAAACTCGGCAAGGCGAGTGTAAGCGGTTATTGCATCAGGTTCAAAACTTTAAAAGATATAAACATTGATATACTTCAGACGGCAATGCGATATGCGGTTGAGGCGGAGTCCCGATAGCTATCGGGAGAAAATCTATTGCTGAAAACATTTCAAAATAAGGCATTATTCAACGCGGTCCTTATCCGGTGTCGCGATCCTGTACAAGTATCTTTGAATAAGCGTTCCAATGCCGCCCTTCTTCCTCTATAAATTTCCGCAACTTACTATTGGAATTCATTAACTTTCTGACAATAACTTGCATAGTGGAAAATGGTCCAGGTAATTTAAATCCTACAATTCATGTTTGTTAATGCTATTGAAGAAGTTGCAAAATTTACAAAACCTATACATACCATCACGAGGTTTTACGGTGAAACAATTGTAAATCCCGGGTCAAGCACTTTGTTTTTTGTGAATGAGCTTGGCTGTGCCATTACCTGCAAGCACGTGATGGACCTGGTTGGGTCGCGGGATTCTATAAACAAGCAATACAAAGACTTTAGGACTGAAAAGAATGCAATAGGAAAGAACAATAAGTACAATAAGCGGTTGAAAGAGCTGGAGGAAAAATATAATTACAAAGATGAAGCTATCATCCAATTGAAAGACCAGTTTGTTGGCTGTACTCATGACCCTTCTTTCCGTTACAAATGGATAAATCACCCCACTTACGACTTGTCAATACTAATTTTTGAAGATTTCAGGAACCCGGCGTATGAATCGTTTGCCCACTTTATTAAAGATTCATCTACCTTGAAACAGGGAAAATTTCTTTGCAGGTTGGGATTTCCTTTTCCTGAGTTCACCAACTTTAAATACAACCAGGATATTGATGACATTGAATGGACAACGGAAGGAATAGCGAATGCCCCGAGATTTCCCGTTGAGGGAATGCTTACAAGGAATTTCGCTACCGATGGTAAGATCTGGGGTATTGAAATGAGCACACCAGGACTCAGGGGACAAAGTGGAGGTCCGTTATTCGATTCAGACGGTAATATTGCAGGCGTACAGGCAAGCACTCATCACCTGCATCTCGGCTTTGACATGAAGAATGTGGAGTATAAAGCAAATGGCAGAACAATAAGAGTTACTAACCAGCCATTTTTACATGCCGGGCAGTGTATTCATGTTGATGTTATAAAGGACTTTCTAAGATCGAACAATATCAGGTATTATGAGAGGTAATGCTAAGCTGCCTGCAGCTTGCCCGAAACAAAAAGTCAGGCGTGAGAAATAATTAAATCCTGGCCATGCAAATAACTAAAGAACAAAACGATGCGGCTGGATCAATTGTAGAATGGATAGCGAATGAAATTGGTAATAACAGGCAGCTTCACGCGGGAACAGCAATCGCTGCGGGTGCCCGGCTTGCCGGTAGTTTTATGTTTAGATCTTTCAATTTTAATTTGAATAATGTATCACCAGGTGCACCTGTTTTATCCGAAGAAGCAAATGAAAAAGGTCCGGTGTTAATAAATGTCCTGGTTGTTACACTAAAGAATTTGGGAGTTGAACCTGATGCTGGTAAAATGAATACCCATTCTAAGGTGGAATCCAGTTTAACTTTTGTCGAGACAATCCTGGGCTTGCAGGACCAGGCACAGTCAATCATGAATCAAAACAATCTTAACAAAGAGCAGATGGCCTATTCTTGTGCAATCGCTACGGCTTCTATAATCAAAGAATGCCAAAATGATTTGCCGGTAGAATCAGGTTTTCACACGGCGGTGTATGGATTTATTGAAGGCAGCAAAACATATCCACCCGAATTGGGAACCCCTAAAACCAAAAATAAAAGCATTTTTTGATTTTGGAAATAAACCATAAAAAATAAGAAACAAATTACTCCCGGTTGCGATCGGAATAAAAAAAAAGTATGAGAAAAATAATCGCGGGAATGAATATGACACTTGACGGGTTTTGCGACCACACGGCAATGATTGCAGATGAAGAGATACATGATCATTATAGTGACCTGTTAAGAAATGCAGGTACGCTTATATATGGAAGGATAACCTATCAGCTTATGGAAAGCTATTGGCCAACTGTCGTAAGAAATCCTACAGGCAACAAACCAATGGATGACTTTGCTGTATTGATAGACGATATTCCAAAGATTGTTTATTCCCGTTCGCTGAAAAATGTTGTTTGGAAAAATTCAACATTGAAAAAGGAAATCATTAAAGAAGAAATTTTAGGCCTCAAGCAACAAGCAGGTAAAGACATTGTAGTTGGCAGTCCCAGCTTAATAGTAGCGTTAGCGGAGCTTGGCGTGGTTGATGAATACCAGCTGGGCGTTCAGCCAACGGTTTTGGGAAATGGGTTACCATTATTTAAAAACATCAGGGATAGAATTGATCTTAAACTCTTGAAAACAAAAACATTTGGTTGTGGGGCAGTATTTCATTACTATGAGCCGAGAAAAAAATGAGTGTCACTGACTCCGTAGCTCAGTTGGTAGAGCAGCTGACTCTTAATCAGCGGGCCGAGAGTTCGAGTCTCTCCGGGGTCACTATTGTATTCATTGGCGTCTACATTAACGAGGAACGTGTATAAGATAATTGAATGAAGAGATAGGGCCGGGAGTATAGTTACAAAATTTGTGTTACAGTATGAGGCCTTTCAACGATAGTCCTTCGCAGCAACAACAAAAAATTTTATTTCTATGAAGGACGCCAATGAGCAAAAAGACCCAAAGGTTTTCTTGTCGTCTTAATAATCTTTGCGCCTTTTCATGAGACCTTATAGC
>DASTIZ010000182.1:0-12501 GCA_035717045.1 Chitinophagaceae bacterium | reverse complement strand
ACCATCCGTCCAAATTTTAATCCCAACTGAATTATGAGTGGATGTGACTCACTCTGATTTAATCGCAGTGTGTAGTATGCGGGCAGTTCAATAAAATGATAACGATTGGCAAACTGAAGGCTATCTCCAGTGGCGCCAAACGCCCGGTTTGCTCCCTGCATATCCAAAAACTGGGAAAGAGTGTTTGAAATATTGACCCGCCGTGGCCCGATGCTGAGATGGTCGGTATAGTACGCATATCGAAGACCCAGGGAAAAACCACTTCGTTGACTGAGTTGTCTTTTGACAAAACCACCTAACTGAAATGCAAAACCAGCCCTTCTTTCGGAGGGAGTCGCAGGAGAAGCAGTTGAGCCGCCCCCGCTCCCACTGGAAGGAGTTTGGTAGGCCGCATCCACGCTTTTATTCATGCCAAATGAAAAGAAGGTCTCGTTAAGAGCAGAAACACCCGGATTGAAGTCGAAACCGAGCTTCCATTTTTTGTTTACGACTTTTGGGAGGGTCATAACTACGGGAGAATCTACACTAATAGTTTTTGATACGCTATCCGCCTTTCTACCCGTAATTCCTTTCATAATCTCTTCATTCCGCACAACTGTATCATGTTTGATTGATTCCATTGTATCCGTTGGATGAATCGTTTGTTTTAGATCACGGTTGACATTCTCTGCTTCAATATGTTTTATTGCAACCGTATCTTTTAGTTTGCGCGGGTCATCTCCGGGCACTGATGCAAAATCGTCTTCTGCTAAAATCGCTTCCTTTTTTTGCTTGGGTTTCGAATCTATTTCATCAATCCCCGGAACGTTTTTTTTCTGTTTTGTCAACAAAATACTTCTGCTATCTGTTTTCCTTTGTGGCGCATAGAGGTCTTCCCGTGTGTTATCATCAATTTTTATTGGATTGCCTGTAATTTCTTTCTTCTGATCATCATGAGTATTTTTTTCACCGGGTGTTATTTGCTGTGTTTGATTGCTGATTTTGCCAACTTCCCGGGCGTCCGGATCATTATCATTTACAGTACTGTTTTTTTCATCCACCGGAATTTCAGTTTTTACAATGTCTCCATTTGTTTCACCGAAAAAATTATTCCATTGCCAGTATCCTAGTAAACTGATCCCGGCCAGTAAAAAAAGAATAATGAAGACTCTTCTTTTCTTCTTCCTTCGAATTCTTTGTTCCACCCGCACCCAAACAGTTTCCGAGGGTTTAAACCTCAGTTCGTGCATTTCGGTAGAAATCTTTTTCTCAAATTCATTTTCCGGCATATGAACCAGTTTTAAAATTTATGGCCTCATTTTTTTTAATCCAGCTGATCAACAAAGCCCTTGCTCTCGCATACTGTGACCGTGATGTTCCTTCATTAATCCCGAGCATTTTGCCGATCTCCACATGACTAAACCCTTCGACTGCATGCAGGTTAAAAATTGTCTGGTATCCTACAGGTAACTGCCTTACCAGGTCAGCGATCTCTTTACCTGTTAATTTTATTTCGGGATCGTCGTTTGTTACCGGGTGCAGGTTCTCATTGTCAAATGCAAACTCATGATTGTAACGGGAATTCCTTTTCAGGTAATTCAAGGCGGTGGTCACCATGATCCTCCGGATCCAGCCACCCAGTTCCCCTTCATATTTATATTGATGCAGGTTCCTGAAAACTTTTACAAATCCATCCTGCAGTACATCCTCGGCATCATCCATCGATTTGGTATAGCGATAACAAACCCCCAGCATGGTTTCGGCAAAATACTCGTATAGCTGCCGTTGGGCAGCCGGTATTTCCCTGATACAATCTCTTACCAGCCTTTGTGTATCCATATCCCTGATTACCTGATTTGACAACCGATGAAAAACTAACGTTGCATCTTCGGCAAACCTATTTATTTACCCAACCTTTCGTCATAGAATCAGTATATGCCTATAAAAATGAATTATTTTGTTAAACCAAACATTAACCTCATGAAACTAAGCCGCCCGAATTGCTTTTTGGCAATATTCAACGTATGCCTTTTCATTTCCTGCCAGAAGAAGTAAAGTGGTTGACAATAACGATAATTCCGTGTCCGGAGCTCTTGTAAAAGCAGGAAAAGATAAGAGACCTGGCAACCGGCAATCTTCACAATGTATCGGCGACATTCAGAGTAAGAAGACTTC
Organism: Chitinophagaceae bacterium; assembly: GCA_035717045.1. GTDB lineage: Bacteria > Bacteroidota > Bacteroidia > Chitinophagales > Chitinophagaceae > VBAS01. The sequence goes on along the minus strand of DASTIZ010000182.1, from coordinate 10,347 downwards.
AACAATGGACTAAAGTCCTTTGAGATACTTTCTATCGGGCTCACGCAGCTTAAAGCATGGGTTATTAATAAGATATTCGGCGGGGGCATTAGGACCAAAATTAAGGGCTACCAGATCTGGTAGCCCTTCTGCTTATATCGACCGGCAAAATCAAAATGCTGGATCGGGCGGAGTATTCGGATTATTATCTCTTTCTAAAAATGGATAAGGAAGAAGATTTCTGGTTCTTTCTGCATTAGGTCTTGCAAATCGCCGCATATCTTCAAGCTTTAATCCAGACATGAATAGTTCAATACTTCTGTGTTTATAGATCTGTTCTAAGATCTGAGCCTGGGTCAGGCCAACCAATGGCGGAAGATCGGCGCCAACTCCATAAGCGTCACTGGCCGGAGTTTTAGTGACCACTTTATTTAATTCGATCAACGCATTGACAAGATCATTCTGTCTTGCATACGCTTCCGCTTTTATCAGGATCATTTCCCCCGGCAGATAAACCGGCCAGGGAGTTGTTGAAGCTGCGGCAAACCCCAGGATCTTTGAATTGTATGCTGTAGTCGTATAAAATGGCAATCGTTTGTCACCAGCATCAGGTTGCAAACCGGCAGGCAAACCAAAAGTCACATTGTCTGCAGCGGTTACATTATTGGTTGATGTTGCTGTTTCAAAGATTGGATTCAGGTTTACCGTAGTGAAATTAAAAGTTGATTTTACGGTGAGACTGGCTGCATTGGCTTCTGTTAATGCCTGTGCATAATTACCGGTGAATAATGAATACCTGGCTTTCAATGCGTGCAATGCGTTTGGAATATTAATACCGACAGGAACATTCGCTGTAAACGCAGCCGAAATCGCATTTGCATTGATTGCAGCTAATGCTTCATCAATGGTAGTAATGGCCTTCGCAAATCCCTGTGCCCTGTCGATGAAACTAACATTAACGCCGATACCTTCAGGCACTTTCTCCCAAAACATAGAAAGATTGCCTAACGCCAGTGCTTTAAACAAGGACGCATAACCGATCAAACCACTTGCATAATTCTTATCAGTTAAAGCTTTTGCTCCCTCAATCACCTTATCGGCATCGTAAATGATCTTATTGCTGCTTGTCCATAAGCCACTCATCAGCGTGTTCGTTCCATCAACTGAGCCGCCCCCCAATTGCAGTTGATATTCTCCTGTATTGCCCTGGTTAAGCACAATGAGCTCTTTAGTAATAAGTCCGTTTATTGTAACAACGTTATACAAGGAGCTGCCCCGGCCCGCTGTATATACTCTTTGCAGGCCAACAGCAACTCCTGTTAACCCCTGGGGTGAACTGAATACTTGCTCCTCGGTAGCGGCATTGGGATTGATGTAATCTTTTTTGCACGAGGGGAACAACAGCACTGCCACTATCCCGAATATTGAAAGATTTATTAATTGCTTTTTCATCTGCATATTTTTAATTTTTAATTATTGCCAGATGCAACTTCGCATGATAAAATTTTCATTGTTTAATGAATACTAATGAAAATTTTATCATGTTTCGTTTCATAATGATCATTTAACAGGTTAAAATTTTGCTGAAATACCAAAGCGAAAACTTGCAGGAATAGGAACAGAGCCAAAATCAATTCCGCGTAACAAGGTGCTTTGCCCTGCTGAGTTTACTTCAGGATCATATCCTTTGTAATCATCCCATGAAACCAGGTTTCGACCACTCAGACTTAGGGTAAGGTCCCGGAAGAATTTAAGTTTACCAACATTGTAGCTCAACGCAACCTCGCGCAACTTTACAAATGAACCATCATCAACCCGCCATTCTTCGATCTGGTAAACACCAAGTATCCATCCACGCGGTATCTGTCCAAGATGTTCCTGCTCGGCAACTTTACCGTTACCTACACCTTGTCTTGTTCTGAAATCTGCATTGAAAACATCAACACCCTGCACCGCATCAAACTGAACACTTAAATTTAACCGCTTATAACTTAATTCATTTGTCAATGAACCGGTCCAGTCGGGATTGGGATTACCGATCACTTTTCTTAATGTGGTTCCGGTCGGCAATCCGTTGGCGTCACGCTGAGGGGTATATACCACCGGTGAGTTTTGAACTCCTCTTTCCAACTGGGGAATACCCGCAGCATTTTTTACCTGGTTGCCATTTGCATCAACAGCAAAGAAAGTTCCATAGAAAATGCCCACAGGATATCCTTCCAATAATGAAATAGGCGCCCCGGCATTCGTACTGAACAGAGTAAGTGAAGGACCTACTTCCAATACCTTATTTCTATTATGATTGTAGATCAGCGTTACATCCCATCTTAAGTCTTTACTGCTGACCGGTGATCCTTTCAACAATACTTCAAACCCTTTGTTTTGCAGAGACCCGAAATTGTCAAGCAGGCTGGAAAAACCATTGGTAGGCGCAATCACCCGGTTGATAAGCATATCTTCAACCCGTTTCTTGTACCAGTTAAATGTCAGGGCAAGGCGGTTATTAAAGAAGGCCATATCAGTTCCGATCTCCAGTTCCTTTTGTCTTTCGGGTTTTACATGTTCGTTTGCAAGAACTGAACTTGAAGTGAGAGCAGTTCTGCTCAAAAATGAATTTGAACTATATGAATTAAACCTTGAATAAGCGCCGATACCTGTCAGGTTGCCGGATTCACCATAGGCAATACGAACCTTCATAAAGTTCCAGGAATTCATACCCTCCCAAAATTTTGATTCGGATAAAATATAACTGGCATTTGCTTTCAGATAAACCTGGCTACGCTGATCTTCACCAAAAATTGATGAACCATCAAGACGTACAGCACCCGTTAAGAATAGTTGATTTTTGAATTTGAAATTTTGCTGGACGTAAGCACCCGACACAGATAATTCCGTTCTGTCATCTATAGCCGGCAATATCGTACTTGCTCCGTTAACTGTCTCTACAAAGGGACTGAGTCCACGCCCCTGCAATAATGCGTACCTGTTCTTCTCGTATTGGACAGAATACCCCAATTGTGTTGTTGATCCAATATCAGAATTTATATTGAACTGGTAAGTACCACTCAATTCATTATTGATCTGGTAGAAATAATCATTACCGGTACTTGCGTATCCGTTCAGCGTAGGATCTAATGTGGTTCCTCCGCCAAAAAAAGCAGTATTGACATTATAAGCAAAAGGCGGCATGTAGGTAGTTCCATTCTGTGAATATGTATCAAAGCCGAGCATATAATCAAACGTCAACCCTCTTACAGGTTTTACCTTCACTCCAAGATTACTGATGATGCGGTTGATCTCCTCCCTTTGCTTGAAATCCTCGATCACCGATACAGGGTTTACGCGACCCCTCTCACCCACAGCTCTAATGTTACCTAACGCATCTCTTGTGTGGATATCATGAAAATTCCCAATAATAGTAACCCCATTCATCGGGGAGAAAAACGAATTACCATCGGGCTTTTGATTGGCAGCGCTATTGATGTAATTCAAACCTAAATTGAAGCTTAGCCACGTATTCAAGGTCTGATCGACATTTGCACGAAAATTATACTTCCTGTAATCCGTGTTCTGCACAATTCCCTGGTTAAAGTAAAAAGAGCCTGACAAATAATATTTTGTTTTGTCGGTGCCACCGCTCACTGAAACATTGTTGTCTGTTCCTATCCCGGTCCTGAAAATATAGTCCTGGTAATCATATCGCGTCACCGGGGTGGTATTTGTTGGTAACGCAGGAGGTGTGCCGATAGCCGTAATGATATCTTGTGTTAATGCTCCAACCCCATCAGTTGGACCACCGAACTTGGTAGGGGCCATATTGACTTCGAGCTTTTTTCTTAACCTGCTAACGGTAACTCCTGTAGAAAAACTCACAACCGGGGCCCCGCTAACTCCTCTTTTTGTAAAGATCTGCACGACTCCTGAATTTGCCCTTGAACCGTAGATGGCTGCAGCTGCCGCACCATTTAAAATTTCGATATGATCAATATCGGCGGGATTAATGTCGGCCAACCTGTTTTGCCCGATCGTCCCGACAAAGTTTGTCCCGTCATAACCCGCCTGTGTATTCGTTACCCTGTTTGTAGCATTGTTAATTATTACACCATCAAGAATAAAAAGCGGGTCGGAAGAAGATAACACGGAGCTGATTCCACGAAGCCGTACAGAAACCCCTCCGGCGGGATCCCCATTATTCTGAATAATTTGTGCTCCTACCGTTTTGCCCTGCAGTGCAGATAAAACATTTGTGGAACCGGCTTTATTTAATTGATCACTCTTGACACTACTGATATAGCTTCCTAATTGCTTTCTGGTGGTTCCGGCAGTTACACCCGTAACAACTACTTCATCGAGTTTCAATATATCCTCTGCAAGAACAATATCGACTGTGTAAGAAGACTGGCTTCCAATGCTGATACTTTGTTCCTTTGTCCTTAATCCAACACCGGTAAACTCCAGGACATACTGTCCTGGTTTTAATTCCGCGGTAAAATCATAAAAGCCGTCAATATCAGTTGAACTGCCGAAGCTGGTCCCTTTAACAGTGATTGAAATGAACGGTAATCCTTTCCCTTCAGGACTGGTTACCTTCCCGGAGATCTTTACCTGGCTAAATGCGGCAATTGAAAAAAAACATAGGATCAGTGCAAGACCAAACGGTCTTGAGAGTTGTTTTCGTTTCATACATTTTTTGTTTATTCAATAAATGGATATACTTCTACCTGGCTTTCCAGGATACGGACCTACAATATCTCCACGCCTTTTTGTTTATAGGCTTCAAAGACTTTTTCATCGGGGTTTAATTCAGTGATCATGATATCTAACAGATCAAGGTCGCCGATCTTTAATTTTTGTTGGGTATTTATTTTCTCTGCAATAGTCAGCGCAACGACTTTTTTTGATGACTGGATCATCGCCTTTTTCACCTGCACTACGTCCCAGTCATTATCAGTAAGACCATGCTCGGTATCAATCGCGTTGATGCCAAGAAAACAAATGTCGGCATTGATCTGCTTGATCTTTGTTATTGCATCGCCACCTACCGTGATCTTTGAATTTTTTGAAATACGGTCGCCAATAAAGATCACTTCAATATTAGGATGCTGAATATACTCCAGTGCAGCAGGCAAGCTCCCGGTAAAAAATGTTGCGCGCAGGTGTTGGGGAAGTGCCTTGGCCAATTCAAGAATGGTTGTTCCACCCGTCGTTAAGATGAACATGCCATCGCGGATAAGTGTAACGGCCTTCTGTGCGATCAATTTTTTATTGTCATGGGAATAAACACCATTGGTTTGAAATGAAACATGAAACGATTTGGATAAGGCACCTCCGTGTACTTTGATTATGTCGCCTGTTTCTGCCAATTCGGTGAGATCGCGGCGAATGGTATCTTCGGAAACATTAATGGCCTCACAGAGATCAGAGGTCAAAACCTTATTGTGCAGGTTGATTTCGCGAAGAATAAATTCCTGTCGCTCCTTTTTCAGCATAAGCCTCCAATGTTGGTTGTGTTTCCGAAACTAAGGGAGATTTTCCAAAAACCCGCAAAAAAAAGCAAGAATTTTTCCGATTTCCTGCAAAAACATTCATAAACCATTACTTTTAATGAGCCGAGTGGGCAATCGCAACGAGCTATATTTATTATATGAAAAGCAGTGTTGAACGGTTATATTTAATTGCATCTAAAAAAGAACGCCTGATCATTGGATTAATGAGCGGGACATCCTTTGACGGGCTCGATGTTGCGCTTTGCAGGATAAAAGGCAGCGGTACGCAAACAACATGCGAGCTGGTACATTTTGAAACGGTGAGCTATTCAAGCGATTTCAAAGAAGAACTCAAGAGCATTTTTTCACGCCGTGATGCTGATCTTGAAAAGGTTTGCCTGCTTAATGAATGGGTCGCGATCCAACATGCATCTATCATTAATCAGTGCCTGGAAAAATGGAGATACTCAAAAAATAATATCGATCTGATCGCCAGCCATGGACAAAGCATTTACCATGCTCCGAAATTTTTGCATGGGATAGAGAAATTTCCAAACGCAACATTGCAAATTGGCGATGGTGATCATATCGCAGTAAACACCGGCATTATTACACTCAGCGATTTCAGGCAAAAACATATTGCTGCCGGTGGCGAAGGAGCTCCTTTAGCAGTTTATTGCGATCACCTTTTATTCTCTAAAAAAGGGGAAAACAGGATCATGCTGAATATTGGCGGCATAGCAAACTTTACATTCTTACCCGGTGATCTTGATGGATCAAAAATATTCAGTACGGATGTGGGACCCGGCAATACAATGATGGATGCATTTATTCAAAAACATTTTCCCGGAAAATATTTTGATGACAACGCTGCCATTGCCGAAAAAGGGGAAGTCAATGAAGAATTATTGAAGGAATTAAAAAAACATTCTTTCTTTACACAGGAGTTTCCAAAGACGATCGGGCCCGAGTTATTTAATCTTTCTTATTTGGAAAAAGCAATCGACAGGTCTAAGGTCAACAGGTTGTCGCCGCAAGATGTAATGGCAACCTTAAATCGTTTTTCTGCAGATACTATTGCTGATGCGATCAAAAGATCAACGTCTCCAAGTGAAGCATACTTTGTATATGTGAGCGGGGGCGGGATGCACAACCCTTTGCTGATGGATAATATCAAATCACAATTGGGCGATATGAGATTTTTTACAACCACGGATCTTCACATCAACCCGGATGCAAAAGAAGCAGTGCTGTTCGCACTGCTTGCTAATGAATGTATTTGCGGGGAAAAAATCGATATGGGAACAGGAAGAAACAAGATCCCATCGGTAAGCATGGGAAAGATCAGCTTCCCCGATTGATCATTTTACTTTGAACTCCACTACCTGGGCGCCCCAGGTTAATGCTACTTTACCATCCTTGTTGACTGTAAAGGTCATTTTCTCGGAGAATGGATCAGCCTTCTTTGCTTTTACTTTTATCCTAAGCGCATCATCTGCCTCTTTATAATTAAAAGCGCCCCATTGGTCCCATGTTTTGTTAAAGATAATCGTCCACTCATCACCGTTTACCAAAGTAAACAACCCATATTTACCTGCTGCCAGGGCCTTGTCTTCAACTTTTACATCTTTATTTACCTCAAACACTGTGGCCTTGTTGGCACCGGTACGCCACACTTTTCCTTCCATAGGCTCAAGATCTTTACCAATTGTCCTTCCCTTCACTGAGGGCTGGCTATAATTGATCGAGATCGTAACGCCTTTATCGGTGGTCTGTGATGCAGTGGCAGGTGGACTGGCCTGTCCGCAAGCACTGACTGAAATAAATAATACTGCAGAAAAAAGTAATTGTTTCATGTTTCTATTTTTTATTGTTTTTTGGTACCACAAATTCGTCCCATCCAGGTCAGGGCTCATGTCATATAATATTTAGTCTTTAAAAATACAAAGAAGATTGACTGGTTGATCACCAAATTTATGAGCGGCCGGACTTGCTCAGTTCCTTCAGGTTACTGAGGCCCTGCTCCATTTGTACCCCATAAATATTCTCATAAAAAAGGGATCGGAATTTTTCCCAGGGGTACCATCGCAGTTTAAAATCCATAAACCATTGCAATGTTGCTGAATCGCCCTGCTGATGACTGATCGTCTTAAATCCGGTTACAACGGGTCGCCCATCATTGGCTGCCATTTTCGCCACTAATTCATTATTATTTCTCTCGGTAATAACGATCGTAGTGCCTTTTACTACTATACTTGAATCATTCAAAACCCGGATTTCATTTTCGGACACTCCTTTTAATGCTGGATGCCAGTTCTTCCAATTTGATAGCTTCTTAATATTTGTGTCAATCACTACATCCCCGGCTGCAATATTCGTCGCCTTTGATATCCGGATATTTGATGGGATAAAAAGAGAAATGAGAGTAATAAGTAGAAAAAGGGTAATAATACTCAATATTGCTAATTTGATCAATCGCATTTCTATTAGGTTAAGGTTGAGGTTAAGGTTAAGGTTGAGGTTCAGAACGCCTTAACCTTAACCTCAACCTTAACCTCTTCTTCTCATTCCCATTTGAAAACTTTTATTGCTACAATATATATCGCAATACCCCAGGCTAACAGGATCAGAATTTCAGGCCATACATTCCAGACATGTCCTCCTTCGAATGAAATTTTGCGCAATGCATCGTTGAGGGCGGTCAGCGGCAAAAACCTGACGACCTTTTGTAGTCCTTCTGGCAAAGAAGTGATTGGAAAAAACGTTCCTGATAGAAAATACTGGGGAAACATAAACAGGTTTGCATACACTGGTATCACATTTTGATTTTTAGCAATCCCACTGATCACATACCCAAATCCCATGAAAACAACAAGACCCAGAAAACTCAGGATCAATAACTCGATGAAAGTAATCCACCCATTGGCCAATGTGAAATCATAAAAAAATTTGCCAAACAAGATAAGCACAACGACCGTCAGCAACTGGAATATGATCCTTGCAATGCTTTCACCGATCACAATATAGCCTCTCCTGATCGGGGTAGAATACATTCTTTTTAAAACAAGTGTTTCCCGGAAAGAATAAAATACAAAGGCAACTCCGAAGATGGCGGAACCGATTAAGGAAAACCCGATAAGTCCGGGTAATAAAAAATCAATATACGTGTATTTTCTGCCCGGTATTTTTTCAATCATGATCATTTGCCTGCCGCTGTTGCTAACCGTTGATTGCAGCAGGGAATTTAAGACACCCAAATTCTGGGGATTCACGGCCGATGTTGTTTTCAGGTGAATGGTGTACGGTAATTGAGCATTCGTATCCGGTGACTTTTTTATAGTTATCAGTGCTGTGATCCTGCCTTTTTTTAACCGGTCGAGAAGGTCTTCTTCAGTCCCTTTTTTAATATCCAGTGCCGGGTGATGGATAAGCGTTTGATAAAGCTGATTCGAGGTATCAGAACTTTTATCAAATGCCACATCGATATTTATTCCGCCCCCTCCGCTAAGGGCCCCAAATATTACGATCAGTACTACGGGAAAAAACAAGCTGAAAAATACGGCCTGGCCGCTACGAAATGTAGATCGTAAGCTGGCTTTGGTAATTGCCATCATTGCCTTGAACTGGCTATATGGTTGTGGCATTTTGAAAGTTGAGTGGCAAATGTAGCGTTCTTGCTTGATTTTCTAACCGGGCGGATTGTTCTAACGACAATACAGAATGTATAATAGCAAGCCATTGAATTCAAACCTGATATTATTTTAATACTGCGTTTAATATCATAAATTAGAGTGTTAGCAGCAACTTTTGTAACAACTTTACTGTATAAAACGAAATCTTATGCCTTCACGAAGACAATTTTTACAAAAAGGAAGTTTTGGGTTTCTTTCTTCTCTATTGCTTCCATTTTCCCCTCTTGCAAATCAGACTTCAGACTTCACAGGGTTAGTAGTAAACGAAGATGGAGGCGAAGCAATTCAAATGAGAGACGGAACCGCAATTGTAAAAATTAAAATAGCAAAAGTTCAAGGAGCGGAATCAATTTCTTTTCTTTTTGAGTCTTTCAGACCAGGTGACACTCTACCAGTTCATAAACACTTAAACGAGGACGAACTCATTTTTTTACATAAAGGCTCCGGTTTGTTTACACTCGGTGACAAACAATATCAAATTAAAGAAGGAGCAGTTGCTCTTGTACCGAAAGGAGTTTGGCATGGATTACAAAATAACGGAATTGAAAATATTGAAATGCGGTTTGGATATACGCCATCGGGATTTGAAGGTTTTTTCAGAGAAGTAGGTACTCCAGTTGGACTACCGTTTATTAAAAAGACAATTGACGAGAGAAGGGCAATTGCAAAAAAATGGGGAATGATTTACAAAGATTAATGTATGCCGCTAACATTGCATTGGCGTATATGGCGGGGCGACGGAAGAACAATGTGCAGCATATCGCTACTCAGCTTCGGTTTCATCAGACGAATAACGCCGAGCAACAGATTAAACAATGAGCTTTTGTATCTTTAATCAACTTCGGTTCCAGGCTCGACTAGCAATGAAGGCCGCCACATCGCCAATGCGGAGCCGTTAGGCGCAAATTTATCGGCAAGTTTCCCTTAAACCGACGGTTCTCTTTTCGTAACTTCACAACATGGAATTGAAAGATCTCATCAGCGCTGACCCAGAAGTTTTGAGCGGTCAAACGGTATTCAAAGGAACCCGAGTTCCTGTTGAGACGCTTTTCGACCATTTAGAAGCAGGTCTCTCAGTCGACGAGTTTTTAGAAGATTTCCCCACTGTAACCAAAGAGCAAGCTATTGCGACACTTGAAATAGCCAACAAACTCATGACTTCAAAAAACGTCGCAAAGTTTTATGAAACT
>DASTIZ010000181.1:0-10489 GCA_035717045.1 Chitinophagaceae bacterium | reverse complement strand
GATCTGACCAAAACAGTCAGCAATGTGCTGGAGGACTTTTCCCTAATCATTGAGGAAAAAGAAGCTGTGGTGCGGGTTTCCCAATTGCCGGTGATTCTTGCGGAGCCGGTGCAAATGAATCACCTTTTTCATAATCTCATTAGCAATGCGCTTAAATTTTCAGCGACAGATCCCCGGATCGATATACATTTTACAAACTTGTCTGCTGAAGAAAGGGGACTGTACCCACAACTGGCCAAGAATAGGAAGTATGGTTGCATTGCTGTAAAAGATAATGGGGTGGGCTTTGAACAAAAACACGTGCCCAAAATATTCGCATTGTTTCAAAGATTAGATACAGACAAGGGAACTACAGGTACCGGGATGGGTCTGGCGATCTGCAAGAAGATCGTGGAAGATCATGGAGGGATCATTCTGGCAACCGGAGAGAAGAATAAGGGTTCCACTTTTACGGTCATTCTGCCGGTCAGGTGAAGGCATGCGAATCACGGGCTAATTTTCGATGAACATGTTCCTTCATCTCGTATAACGTTAACGGATACATTGATCAAAAAAATGTATTTCATCGCAATTCTATTTATTTTCATCATAATACTAAAATCCTTCTTTAATCCATTCCTGATCTCTCGGATCATCACCGTATGGTGGTCGCATAATCTTATGCAAGTGTTCACGGCAACTATCCGGCGTATATCGGGCGATAAAAGACGCTCAAAAGACGCTCAAAAGACGCCCAAAAGACGCAGGAAAGACGCAGGATCACCGCACGATCGCTGCCGGAAGGTTAAGTTACAGTTATACGGGAGCTATGTCATTTGGTATTGAAACTTATACCTTCGGGATACCTATATATTCGTAAAAATACCTGTTGTTTCAAGATGACGACATGAACTATACCTTTCTTTCCTACATGCAACAGCTGGAGCTCGTTGCATTTTTTGCCGGTTATCCTTTACTCTATGCAGTTGTTTCGGTTGCATCCGAAAAACAGTTATTAAAGAATATAGTTAAAACAAACCCCGTTTCGCTTTTACCTTACAGCTATGCTCTGATCGCTACTTTATACCTTGGCCTTCAACTCAAAACATACTATTCTGCCAATACACTCATCGAACAATTTCCGTTACCGTTGATCGTAATATGGGGGTTGCTTGCTAATTTATTCTGGCTGCCATTTCTTGCAAAAAGACCAGTGTTAAGCCTGTTGCATAGCTTGATATTTTTGTTCCCTGTAGTTAAAGACATATTCCTTCAAGTAACAAAAGACAAGGCTGAGAGTGATATCCTGAGCAATGATATGAAACTATATACCATCAGTGTTGTTATTCATATTGCCGGATTCATATCGGTTTCATTGATGTATTCTCTTTATCGATTGTTCAGAATTAAAAAATAATATCCTGTATTCATTTAGAGTAATCATTGGCGATAGATGAAAGTCAGCCTAAGGGTTGACTGTTATCATAAATAAATCTCCTCTCCGGCTTCAAATTTACAGTCGCGATTTGAAAGTTCTTACTAAAATCTTTTTTATATGAAGCTGATCACCAATAAGCTGCTGATGATAATTCTTGCATTTATTAGCATAAGTGGATATATCGTTAGTTGCACGAAAGATGATGATCTCATCGTTCCGATTCAAACTTCAAAACCTGTGATTATTGAGCATGGTGATGAAGTGCTCCTCCCAGGTAGCATGACAGCAGGAAATAGCAACGAATGGAAATTTGACAAAGTGCACTCGAGTGTACTTTGGTCAACCAATTATGTTGGCGCCGCTGGTTTGCTTACCGGGCGTTTTAATCAGTTTGGCATTCACGATGTAACTGATGCCAAAATGCAAAACTACACCGTAACGGGCCAGCCGTTATTAGACAGTTCATGGGCGTTTTACGAAGATGACCCCTCTAAAACTTACTTTAACGGTTACGTGCAGATCAATACCTCCAATACAGGCGAGCCGGGAAGGGACGCAGGATGTAATGTCGCCGGAATGGGCACAACGGCAATTGTTGAGGGCACACAAAATCTTACAGTCACTAATCTTGCTAAAATAAAAACGACAGAAGTAAAATTTGATACGGAAAGCAATGATTATATCGTAACGCTTAACCTTACCTGGCAGGGAAAGCTTGCACAGCCCCTTACCAAATCTTTAGTCGGCAGATTGAAATACATTCCACGGGCATCGGTTCAGTTTGGAACAAATGCAGGCTATGAGGTTTTCGGTCTGCAACTGAGCTTCCAGTTCAATTGCCGGGATTATGGAATCACCAGTACAAGTATTTCAGATAAGATCGACATCGTAGTGAACGCCAATTTCAATAACAAGTAAAATGTCAGCGATGAAACGACCCGTAATATTAACCATCCTGTCGATAGGAATCGTTATTGCTTTGGCCGGTTGCTATAAAGACATCATTAAACCGGAACTTACCTCCGATCCTGATGGTCCTCCGCAGCAAGTCAGTTATAAAAATGAACTGGCGCCTATATTCAATACCAATTGTGCACTTTCAGGCTGCCATGTTTCCGGAGCGCATAAACCCTATATGACCACCGATGTTTCGTACCTGCAAATTGTGAATGGAGGTTTTGTAAACATCGATTTTCCAAAAGAAAGTATTCTTTATAAAATGATCAACGGCGAAATGGGGCAATACATTCAGTCTGCGTCTGACAAGCAAAAGGTTTACGACTGGATAAGAAATGGAGCTCCCGATAATTAAGAGCAATTTAAATGCAAGACAATGAACCAACATATCAATATTGCGAAATACTGTTTTAACGTATCAATCCTGATAGGTTTATTATTAACAAACCATGCAGGCATGGCGCAGGAAAGTACGGCCGACGCGGAACAGCCGTCAGCAAAAGTGAAGCCTAAACCGGTGAAGAATACATTTGAAAGCGTTTGGATCATCGATAATCAAACTGTTATGGTTCCGGTGAAAAAAACCTTTGAGATGGATATTCAACACCGGTTCGGCTCAGTTCAAAACGGCTACAAGGATTTCTGGGGATTCTTTGCTCCATCAAATATCAGACTCGGCTTCAGCTATACACCCATTAACAGGTTGAATGTTGGGCTTGGTTTTACCAAAACCACGGCCACCATAATACCGAAGCAAGGCCCATCTTCTGTTTCCGGACCATTGTGGGACGGTAGTTTAAAATATTCAATCATTACGCAAACAAAGAACAAGTATCCTGTTAGTGTAAGTTATTATGTGAATGCAGCATACAACACCAAGGCGGATAAAGAGCATGAGATTTACCAGGACGATCGCGACAGGCTATCTTATTTCCATCAATTATTAGTCGCAAGAAAGGTAACTCAGAAATTATCGGTGCAGGCAGCCCTTAGTGTTTCACATCAAAATGTAACGAACGGCTATTTTATACAGTTAAATGACTCGACCGCGAAGATAAAACCCGATATGAAATACGACCATTTTGCAGTCGGCTTTGCGGCCAGGTATAAATTCACAACGGTAACATCTGTGATTGCTAATTATGATCAACCGATTTCTAAACATACATTGCATAATCCGAATCCAAGCCTTTCTTTGGGACTTGAGTTTACTACCAGCAGCCACGCCTTCCAGGTGTTCGCGACAAATTATTATTACCTGGTTCCACAAATCAACAACTTATATAACGCCAATGCGCCATTTAATTATACGGACGCACAAGACAAAAAGATCAAGGGCGGTAAATTCCTGATAGGATTTAATATTACCCGGCTGTGGAATTATTAACACGCGAAACGCTCATTGAACGATGCATGCGGTCAAGAGAATATATTTTTATCTACTAATATTCTCTGTATGCATGCCGATAGCCTGTTCTGATGGAGATGCAGAACATAAGCCTGCCGCGAAAAAGCCTCCTACTACCTATACAGCAACTGTAGAAATTACGGATCCATCTGCTGTTTTTTACAGCGCGGACCCGATACAGCTGAAAAAGATAAAGGCTGTTACCGATTCGGGAGTGTTCGAAAGCACTATGCATGATTGCTTTTACCAGATGAGAAATGCCAGGAATGTTCTAAAAAAACATTATCCCCGAATAACGATCGTTGAAGTCAGCAAAGCGAGATACCTGCTATTTAAAAATCCACGGGGCGACGAACGCATCGATTTGAATGAAAAGAATGATCCGTGTGGACTCTTACTGTATAATGGGCGTCAACCGGCCCGCCTGGTTGACATGACCAATATCGAAACTGAGTTGCGGTTCTATTTTTTGAAATAAAGGCGGACATAATATAAACATGACAAAAATCATCCCTCTTACGTGCCTATGTCAATAGTGGAAAACCAACAGGAAAGTAATTTGATCTTGCAACGCCACATCGAATTGATTCATCTAACTAAAAAGAATTTTCAATGAAACTATTTGTTATAGCACTTGTTAGCACTATGCTCTTCAGTATATTATCCGGCTTCAGAATATTTCAGCAGGAGCCGTGGGCGGTTCCGGAAAACTACAAGAAAATGAAGAACCCGGTTGCATCAGATGCAACTTCTATTGCTGACGGTAAAGCGCTGTATGCAACGCATTGTAAGTCCTGTCACGGGGCGAAAGGATTAGGTGATGGCAACAAAGCTGCACAGCTAAAAACAAGTCCAGGCGATTTTACAACTGCAGAATTTCAAGCTCAAACAGACGGAGCTCTTTACTACAAAACAACCGAGGGACGCGATGATATGCCATCGTTCAAGAAGAAACTACCCGATGCTGACGAAAGATGGGCTGTGGTAAATTACATGCGCACCCTAAAGAAATAGTGAAACGCGATTAAGTAATTTTTTGAATTTATTCTATGCGACAAGTTCCAAGGGTTTATACCAGAAAAAAAATTTTACTGCAGGCCATTGCATTTTTTACGGCTCTTCCTGTGATTGGCTTTTTATCGAAAAAGAATAAGACGGATGATGAAACAATTGTCATGCTTTCGGAAGATGGTAAACTGGTGAGAATTGATAAGAAACTTTTGACTGGTCGCGGTAAGAAGATCAATAACGAAGAATTGCAGCAATGGATAAAAAATAAAACACCCTGGGATGGAAAGTAAAAATACTTCAAGAAGAGAATTTCTAACCGCTTCATTAATTGCATCTGCCGGTGTAGCGGGTTGCGGTAACAAGCACAACGCGTTTACTCCCGATAGTGAAGTAATACCTTCAGGTGAAAAAGTAAAATTGCTGTCGGTGGATGGCGAAGTGATTGAAGTAGACAGGGCCTTTCTTAAACCAATTCCAGATCTTCCTGTTATTTCCAATAGCGAAGAAAGAAAAGGAATAGCAGGAAAGAAATTTGTAATGGTGATAGACCTGTCGCGATGCAAAAATCTAAAGAAATGCCAGGAAGCATGTAATCATATGCACTTTGTGCAACCGGGGCAAAGCTGGATAAAAGTGCATTCTATGCAGGATGCAGAGCATTCAGCGCCGTATTGGCAACCCACCACCTGTATGCATTGTGATGAACCTCCGTGCGTAAAAGTTTGTCCCGTGGATGCGACCTTCAAGAGACAGGATGGTATCGTAGCAATCGATAGTGACAGGTGCATTGGCTGCAGGTTTTGCATGGCTGCATGTCCCTATTCAACGAGGGTGTTTAATTGGGAAACGCCCATTTTGCCGGATGAAGTGGCGAAGCAGCACTATTCCTGTGAAACCAGCGTGCCGCAAAAGAGAGGAACTGTTGGCAAATGTGATTTTTGCCCCGACATGGTTAGAAAAGGCGCTTTGCCACATTGTGTGTCTGCCTGTCCGAACGGAGTGTTCATGTTTGGAGATATGAATGAAGATTCTGTTACCAACGGAGCGGAAACGTTCCGTTTTAGTGACTTGATAAAAGACAAATCCGGCTACCGGCTCATGGAAGATCTTGGAACAAGGCCAAGCGTTTATTACCTGCCGCCTGTTAACCGCAACTTCCCTTATGAATCAGGATTAGAAAACCAAAAGCCTAACGATCGTGAACAGCATTAGTATCGCCAATACGGGTTCTGTTTCAAATGAACAAATTACAAGAGATCTTCTCCCATCAAAATTTGGCAAGCGCGGATGGATCTGGATATCGGTATTGGTGCTGCTTTGCCTGATCGGTGCATTTGCTTATTACCGCCAACTCGCATATGGGCTCGTAGTAACCAATATGAGAGATTATGTGTCGTGGGGTATCTATATTTCCAATTTTGTATTCTTTGTTGCCATTAGTCTTGTAGGTTCGCTGATTACCGCCGTCTTCAGGCTTACCAATGCAAAATGGGCAACGCCTCTTACGAGGATTGCCGAAATTATCGCTGTATCAGCCATCGTATTTGCCTCATTGATCATCATAGTGGATATGGGCCGGCCGGAAAGGATGCTGTACCTTTTTACGTACGGAAGGATACAGTCACCTATTATTTGGGACGTAATTGTGATCGGCACTTATTTCGTCATTAGTTTATTGTTACTCTATCTTCCGCTCTTGCCCGATTTCAAGATACTCATCAATTCCAAAGGTCCTGCTATATTAAAAAAACTGTATCGCTTTCAGGGTTCCTTCTGGAAAGGAACTATCGAACAGATAAAGATCAGCGAAAAAGCCATCAACATTCTTTGTATTGCCATCATACCGGTTGCTTTCAGTATCCATACTGTTACATCCTGGTTGTTTGCTACCACATACCGCCCGGGATGGGACAGTACCAACTTTGGCGCCTACTTCATATCGGGAGCATTTCTTGTAGGGTCAGGAGGAGTGGTGATCGCTATGTATGTCTTCCGGAAATATTATCACCTGGAAAAGTATCTTACAGAAATGCACTTTGAAAAGATGGGCAGGGTAGTCGTGCTTCTTTCTTTATTGTATCTGTACTTTAATATTAACGAATATATGGTGCCGGCATTTAAAATGAAAAAACCGGAACAAGCACACCTTGAAGCATTATTTACCGGCGAATTTGCTATTATTTTCTGGTTCGCGATAGTAGTGGGCATGATCATCCCCATCATTATATTACTGTTTAAAAAAGGAAGAAGACCGCTTCCGATGTTTATTGCAGGCATTATGATAGTAGCAGGAGCCTGGTTCAAACGTTACATTATTGTAACGCCTACCCTATTGCATCCGTTCCTGCCCATGAGCGATGTACCAGTCAGTTATCATCACTATTTCCCCAGCTGGGAAGAGTGGGCGATTGCAATTGGTTCGCTGTCGGGAGCTTTGCTCGTGATAACTTTCTTTGCGCGGATCTACCCTATCATTCCGATTCAAGAAACCATAACTGAAAGACATGAAAATAATGAAGAACAATAAGC
This sequence comes from Chitinophagaceae bacterium, assembly GCA_035717045.1. Taxonomy (GTDB): domain Bacteria; phylum Bacteroidota; class Bacteroidia; order Chitinophagales; family Chitinophagaceae; genus VBAS01. The sequence goes on along the minus strand of DASTIZ010000181.1, from coordinate 3,167 downwards.
ATATCCTGCTGTTAATGTCTATTCTGATATTGTTATGTTTTCAGCAGTCAGTGGCACAGAAAAACGAAACGACAAAAGAAGTCCTGCAACTGAAATATTATAATGACAGCAACACCATACAATACGTAGCTATAGAGAGTTTATTGAAGAAGGGAAAGAAAACAGAGCCACAGCCGGGCAAGGTCTACGAGTTATATCTCGACAGCATCGGCAAAAGTCACTTTATTGCTAAAGTCGTCACTGATGGCGCCGGTAAAGCAAAAAGTTTTTTCCCTCCTGCTTTGAGCAGTGAATGGAAGGCTGCTGCAAAACATACTTTGATCGCTACTGAACCAGGAAAAGAAGATGCCGTTACAGAGCTTGAAGTGACAAAATCGAAACTGAGTATTGATACAACATCTGCAGAAGGAACACGTAGAATAACCGTGCTGGTAGAAAAATATGAGAATGATGAATGGCTTCCAGCGCCGGAGGTTGAACTCAAAGTAGGCATTCAGCGGTTAGGCGGAGTTCTTAACGCAGGTGAAGAGGAAACTTATACTACCGACTCGACCGGAATGGTAACCGTAGATCTAAATAAAGATAGTCTCCCGGGAGACGAGAATGGGAATATTGTGCTGGTGGCAATAGCTGATAACAACGACCAATACGGCAACCTCCTCGTTACTAAAACTGTTCCCTGGGGCAAGGCGATTAGGCCAGACGATCATTTCTTTAATCAGCGAACGCTTTGGGCAACCAAATTCCATACTCCTTTATGGTTATTATTCATGGCTTACTCTATCATAATCGGAGTGTGGGGAACTATCGTGTACCTGATATTGCAAATCGTTAGGATAAAAAAGCTGGGGACAGCAACCGATTTGCAGCTTACCAACAAGTCATGATCATTCACATTGAATTCGATAATCTTATTGTTGGATATTCCAATGCCGCCTGTGCTGCCGCCAATCTTGCTATTGGCACACGAAATGGAGAGCAGCTTACATAATTCATTCCAATACGGTGACAGAATTTTACGCTCTCCGCATCCCCGGCGTGTTCACCGCAGATGCCTACTTTAAGACGCGGTTTTGTTTTGCGTCCCCGTTCTATTCCGAATTTTATGAGTTCTCCAACGCCGTCCTGGTCAATAGTCTGGAAGGGGTCATCCTTCAATAATTTCTCATCAAGATAAATTGGAAGAAATCCACCAACATCATCACGGCTGAAACCAAAGCTCATTTGCGTAAGATCATTGGTCCCGAAGCTGAAGAAATCTGCGACTGATGCCATCTCCTCTGCTTTCAATGCAGCCCTTGGTATTTCTATCATTGTACCATACAAATAAGGAATTTTTTTGATCTTTGTTTCAGCGCATACTTCTTTGTAAACTTTGTCAACGATTTTTTTCTGATGAATCAATTCATTCTCTGTACAGGTGACCGGCACCATAATTTCGGGAAAGGCTTTTTGTCCCGACTGTAATAATTCCGCTGTGGCTTCCAATATTGCCCGAACCTGCATTTCAGTTACTTCAGGATAGCTTACTCCCAACCTCACACCACGGTGACCAAGCATTGGGTTATTTTCATGTAAAGCAAGCACTCTTCTCCTTAATAGACCCATACTGATACCAAGTTCTTTGCTGAGCCTGTGTAATTTTTCTTTATCATGCGGAACAAACTCATGTAATGGCGGATCAAGTAAACGAATGGTAACCGGATGTCCATTCATTATTTTCAGAGTGTCCTTTATATCCTTTTTTACATACGTGAACAATTCATCGAGGGCAAGTTTTCTTTCTGTTTGAGTTTTACTTACGATCATCTTACGAAGCAGGAAGAGCGCCTGGTCACTTCCCTGACCGTAAAACATGTGTTCGGTACGAAACAATCCAATTCCTTCGGCGCCAAATTTCAGGCCTTGTAAGGCATCAGCAGGCGTGTCGGCATTTGTACGCACCCCAATTAATTTTATCTCATCAACCAGTTTCATCAGATTCTTATAAGACTGGTTCTTATTTAAATCAACATCAACTAATCCCATACTTCCTTTATAAACCAATCCTCTTGTACCATCCAAACTCACCCAATCGCCTTCTTTTATAAATGTGCCGTCATTTGCTTTAAACGATTTGGTGTCAGCATGAATTTGAATATCTGCACATCCTACAATACAACATTTACCCCAGCCCCGTGCAACCAGAGCCGCATGAGATGTCATACCTCCCTTGGTAGTGAGAATAGCCTGAGATTTATGCATGCCATCCACATCTTCAGGAGATGTTTCTTCTCTTACCAAAATAACCTTTTCGCCTTTAGCTGCCCACTCAACTGCATCACTTGAAGAAAAAACCACACGTCCTTTTGCGCCGCCGGGACCAGCTGGTAATCCCTTGGCAATTGGCTTAGTTACTTTCTGGATCTCAGGATCCAGCATAGGCAACAATAATTCTACCAATTGATTGGGCGCTACCCGCATGACAGCGGTTTTGGCATCAATCAATTTCTCGTCATACATGTCGCTAGCCATCTTAACTGCAGCTATACCATTTCGTTTGCCCACTCTGCATTGCAACATGAATAGTTTACCCTTTTCAATAGTAAACTCAATATCCTGCATGTCTTTATAATGCTTTTCAAGTTTTTGCTGTATTGCAAACAATTGGTTATATAAGTCGGGCATTGTTTTTTCGAGCGTAGGCAAATGCCCGCTTTGCGAATTTTTAGAATATTCATTTATCGGAGCGGGTGTTCTTATACCTGCTACAACATCCTCGCCTTGCGCGTTTAATAGATATTCTCCGTAAAATTTATTTTCACCAGTACCGGGGTTTCTTGTAAAAGCAACACCTGTTGCGCTTGTATTTCCCATATTTCCGAAAACCATTGCCTGTACGCTAACAGCAGTGCCCCATTCATCCGGAATTTTTTCAATCAGGCGATATTCAATGGCTCGTTTTCCGTTCCAACTGCTGAATACGGCTCCGATGCTTCCCCATAGTTGTTCATAAGGATTCTCGGGAAAAGGTTTACCCAATACCTTCAATACAGTGGCTTTAAAATCTTTCACCAACGTTTTCAACTCACTTACCGTTAAGTCGGTATCGAATTTATATCCTTGTTTCAGCTTTATTTTTTCCAGTTTTTCATCCAACACTTTTCTGATACCTTTACCTCCTTTTG
>DASTIZ010000180.1:0-10186 GCA_035717045.1 Chitinophagaceae bacterium | reverse complement strand
GGTGCAGGGCTTACAGGAAATGGCCGACATTATCCAGGGTTTATGTCCTGACCTGAGCGTTGGGATTGCTCATGGTCAAATGGAAGGACATGAATTGGAAAAACATATTCTCGACTTTATTGACAAAAAATATGACGTGCTTGTTTGCACGAACATTGTCGAAAGTGGTGTTGACATCCCGAACGTGAACACCATCATTGTAAACAATGCCCATCAGTTTGGACTCAGCGATCTGCACCAGTTGCGCGGCCGAGTCGGGCGGAGCAATAAAAAAGCATTTTGTTATTTGTTGTCGCCGCCCATGAGCACTTTGCCTGATGATTCAAGAAAAAGGCTACAAACGCTGGAGCAACATAGCGAACTCGGCAGCGGGTTTCAAATTGCCATGCGGGATCTCGACATCCGGGGGGCAGGGAATCTATTAGGTGGCGAGCAAAGCGGCTTTATGGCAGAGATCGGATTTGAAATGTACCAGAAGATACTCGATGAAGCCATCCGCGAACTAAAGAGAAGTGAGTTTAAAGAGCTGTTCAGGGAAGAGATCTCGCGGCAGGATGATTTTGTACAGGACTGTACAATTGATACAGATCTTGAAATATTGATTCCTGATGATTATGTTGAAAGCATTACAGAACGTCTATCGCTTTATCAACGATTGGATAACTGCGAGAACGAGGAGGAATTGCAATCCATGGCGGGAGAAATGAAAGACCGTTTTGGTCCCTTGCCGCGGCAGGTGAATGATCTTTTTGTTACGGTCCGTTGCCGCAAGCTGGCGGTGGATCTTGGATTTGAGAAAATGAGCCTTAAGGATGAAACGCTTCGGTGTTATTTTATCAATCGACCAGATTCACCATATTTTGAGTCGCAAACTTTTCAGCAGATTCTTTCATTCATACAAACGGCAACCAATAGGGCAAAGCTTAAACAAAGCGGTAAACTATTTATCATGATCGTCAATGAGGTTAAGTCAATGGAAGAAGTGCACCGGTTTCTGGAGAGCATGTATCGGTTTTGCTTTAGCACGGATATGGTGAAAGCCTGAAAAGTGTTTTTACCCATGAAAGTGAGTAAAACCCGCCTGCTTTATTTACGTAAAAGTGTTATTTTTAAAGATAAATCTGGCTATGAGAATCCATCCAATTCCTTTCACCATCCTGCTTTGTCTTTTTTCTATTCTTAGCTTCTCTCAAAAAGATACCGGCAACACAATACAATTACGCAATGGGAAAGTTTTTACTGAAAAAAATATTACAGCAGAAACTATCAAAGCGTTTACTGAGAAATTGCAGAAAGTAAACGGGAAATCATTTGCTGTTCTTCATTTTGATCAATTACCAGGCGAAACCAGTAAACAACAGCTCGCCGCATCGGGTATCGAATTGCTGGAATATCTACCGGATAATGCGTATACAGTTTGCATAACAAAGAGTATCGATCACATGGTTTTGCAAAATACCGGTGCCCGGTCGATTCTTGAATTGTCACCTGACCAGAAAATGCATCCTTCGATGGCCAAAGGAATTTTTCCTTCATGGGCAACCAGGACGCCGGGCAAGGTCGACGTCTGGATTAGTTTTCCTAAAACGATTTCTTTTGATGAGATCAGGCAGCTATTGACCGAAAGAAACATTGCAATCACGGCGATTCAGTACAGTAAATATCATATCATCGGGTTGAGGATTGCCCGCAACCGGCTTACGGAAGTTGCTTCGTTTCCATTTATTGAGTATATAGAACCGGCACCGCACGGCGAGCAGCCGCTGAATTATATCGCCAAACAAAATTCAAGGGGCAATGTCCTGAATGCAGCGGCGGGTATCGGGGGGTATGAATTGAAAGGAAGCGGGGTGGTGATCGGTATTGGTGACAATGCTGATCCACAATATCATGTCGATTTTACCGGGAGGCTTATCAATTTCGGCCCAGCGGGATATTCTTACCATGGTACGCACGTAAACGGCACGGTTGGCGGTGGAGGAATTGTTGGTGAGCAATATGCCGGTTATGCACCCAAATCAACCATAGTAGTACAGTACCTTGGAGGTATCTTAAGCAATGCTTCCACCTATGTTAATGACTTTGGAATGGTGGTAACAAACAATTCCTATGGTGATGTAGTGGGAGACTGTGATTATATGGGTTATTATGACCTCCAAAGCCGTGCACTTGATCTGATGGCGTTCGACCTGCCGAATCTACAAAATGTGTTTGCGGCGGGCAATGATGGAATGCTAACATGTTTAAGTTATCCGGCTTCGTTTCGAACAGTGCTGAGTGGTTATCAATCCGCAAAGAATGTTTTGACTGTGGGGGCTACCGATCGAACAGGTGTGGTCACAACGTTTTCAAGCCGGGGGCCTGTAAGGGACGGCCGGATAAAGCCAGAATTGATGGCAGATGGACTTTGGACAGTTTCCCCTGTGCCTACTCCCGACGATGCTTATGGTCCACAACAGGGAACAAGTATGGCAGCGCCCGCAGTGACTGGTGGACTTGCATTGCTATACGAAAAATATCGAATGCAAAATAGTGGTGCTGATCCAAAGAGCGGGCTAATAAAGGCATTGATATGTAATGGCGGGTCTGATCTTGGTAATGCTGGCCCCGATTACACCTACGGTTTTGGCTGGATGAATTTGCTTCGTTCCGTTGACATGCTAAGCAACAACCGATATTATATGTCATCCATTAATAACGGTGGTAATAACTCACATTCAATATTAGTTCCTGCAAATACTGCGTTACTTAAAGCTACCCTTTACTGGAATGACCCTGCTGGATCAGTATTGTCATCACAAGCATTGGTAAATGATCTTGATCTTGAAATATCCTCACCCTCAACTTTCCTGCCTTACAAATTAGATACGATACCTGCCAATGTTAATAATGCTGCAACCCAGGCTGCCGATCATATAAACAATATCGAGCAAATTATTATAGTAAATCCGGCGAACACAAGTTACACGCTGAATGTAAAAGGGACAGCCGTCGCATCAGGCCCACAGGAATATTTTGTGGTATATGATGTTATACCTGTTCAAACGAAGATCGTTTATCCAATAGGAAATGAAGCCCTGGTACCTGGTGAAACAGAAACCATTCAGTGGGAGTCTTATGGTGATCCTGTCAATTCATCTTTGGTTGAATATTCAACAAACAATGGCGGAAGCTGGACCACGATCGATGGGTCAGTTGCGGCTGGTCTCAGGCGATTGGACTGGACCGTTCCGGATATCCAAACAAGCCAGGCATTGATAAGGGTGACAAGAAATGGAACAGGATATGCGAGTACCAGTTCTGCCATTACAATTCTTGGGATGCCAACTGTATCACTTTCCGCAACCCAATGTGAAGGATATTTTGCTTTTGAATGGGCGGCGGTACCCGGCGCTACCGATTATGAAGTATTTCAATTACAGGGAACAGAAATGGTTTCTATTGGAACTACGAATTCTACGAATTATGTACTTAAGGGTTTGTCTGCAGATACAGAATACTGGGTAACAGTATGCGCAAGAATAAGCGGGCAACGGGGAAGAAAGGCATATGCCCTGAAGCGAACACCCAACTCCGGCACATGCAGCGGTTCTATTTCTGACAATGATCTGAGTCTGGATTCGATCATTGCGCCGGTATATGGAAGATTGAATACCTCCACGGCATTGACAACAACGACCACCGTTTCGGCAAGAATCAAAAATCTTGATGACGCAAATGTTACCAGTTTTAAGATGCGCTATTATGTAGGTGGAATCCTCGTAGCAGAAGACAATGTTTCAGCTACCATAACACCCGGTAGCAGTTACACACATGATTTTTCTGCCCCATATGATTTTTCCGTTGCAGGCAATTATGTCTTAAAAGTTGAAGTTGAGAATACAACAGCTGCCGATCCGGTTGCCATAAATAATTCAATTACAGACACGGTCCGCCAATTGAATAATGCGCCAATTACATTGCCGTTTATGGATAACCTGGAAACCACAACATCGAGACAATACTACAGGAAACGTTTTGGTGTCGAAGGAAATGACAGGTATGATTTTGCCAATTCTATGTCTTTAGGCAGGCTTACAACTTATAGCAGTAATATGGCTTATTCAGGTGCTAAATCATTTATGCTTGACCTGGATGGCTGGAATGGCGCCACGGGAAACACCAATTTCATTTATGGTACTTATAATCTAAATGGAGTTGATGCTGCAGTAAGGGACATCCGGTTGGATTTCCAATTCAAATCACATGGCGATAGCGTTCCAAATGAAAACAACAAGATTTGGATCCGCGGTAATGATGCGGATCCCTGGGTGGAAGCTTTTACACTTTCTTCAAACAACAATGTTCCGGGAGTTTTCAAACGAACGCCAAGTATTGAGATGTCGGATCTGTTGGTGGGAGCGTCGCAAAATTTCAGTAGTGGTTTCCAGGTGCGTTTTGGTCAACATGGATTGGTTCGTATCAGTGATAATTCCGGTTTTCATGGTCATAACTTTGATGATATAAGAATTTATGAGGCCATCGATGACATTCAATTAAAGTCAGTTGATGCACCCACAGCTGCCGAATGTAACTTGACGAATACAGCCGTAAAAGTAACGGTACGAAATGCTTCATCGAATGCCATCAGTAATATTCCAGTAAGAATGGTTGTGGACGGTGGTTCGCCTGTTATTGAGAATATTCCCGGACCGCTTGCTCCAAATGCCAGTATGCAATACACTTTTGCCGCTACTGCCAACCTTACAGCACCGGGCTATCATACTATTTCGATCAATGTTCAATACGCGACTGATAATTTCAGGGATAATGACACTTTAGTGTTGAATGTATTCAATGCCCCGCTGATCACCTCATTCCCTCATGTTGAAACTTTTGAAAACAATGACGGGTACTGGCGTGGGGAAGGCACTGATAATCCATGGGAGTATGGTACTCCCGCCGCCGTAAAAATAAATAAAGCCGCAAGTGGCATCAAAGCATGGAAAACCGATTTGAATGGTCATTACCGTAACAATTCAATCGCGTACCTGTATTCTCCCTGCTACAATATTGCGGGTATGACCAACCCAACATTGAGTTTGAATATTGCCCTTGATCTTGAGGATTGCGGGGGTATTTATTGTGATGGCGCTTATATTGAGTATTCGGCTGATGGAAGTACATGGACACGTCTGGGTGATATAGGGACGGGCACAAACTGGTATAATAAAAATTATGCAGGAAATAAATTGTGGAGCGTTCAGAATTACACCAGATGGCACGTGGCTACGAGTCCATTACCAACTATTCCAACAATACGATTCAGAATTGTTGTAGAATCTGATCCTTTTGTAAATTTTGAAGGAGTGGCCATTGATGATGTTCATGTGTACGATAATACAAGCGGAGTGTATGATGGATTAACAATGGCATCCCCGGCGTCGCAAAATATTACGGGCGGTACGGGGTGGGTAAATTTCACTTCAGGCGGAAAGCTTGTTGCTTCAATTCAGCCTAATAATCAAAACCTCGGAAATACAGATGTGCAGGCATTTATCAACGCCGGCGCTGTTCGTGCTGATGGTAAACAATACTATCATGATCGCAACATAACGATCAAACCGGCAAATACGACGCTGGCCGACTCAGTTACTGTTCGATTCTATTTCCTTGACTCCGAAACGGAAAGTTTGATAAATGCAAACGGATGTGCCGAGTGCACCAAACCAGCTATGGTTACCGAGTTAGGCGTGACAAAATATTCCGACCCGGACGACAATTTTGAAAATGGAACTCTGTCTGACGATGTACAGGGACAATTCAGTTTCCTCAGCGCTGATTGGAATTACAAGATTCCAATTGACAAGGGCTATTATGTTGAATTCAGGACAAAAGATTTTTCCGAATTCTGGTTGAATAATGGTGGCACTGACCGGCAAACGCCATTACCTGTAGAGCTGGTTAGCTTTACCGCAAAAAAGAAAGATGAAACAGATGTATTGGTTGAATGGAAAACTGTTGCGGAGCAAAACATAAGTCATTTTGAAATTGAAGTGGCAAGAGGCAATACCGATTATCAGAACAACAGGTTTATAAAGATCGGTGAGGTGGCAAGCCCGGGTAATACTAACTCGGACAGAAATTACAGCTATACCGACATCGAACCTGCAAAATCAGCTGTCCGGTATTACCGGTTAAAGATTGTAGAAAGAGATAACAGTATTGCTTTCTCGCCTGTCCGCCCCGTTGTATTTGATGGTGATATTCAGTGGCAGGTGTACCCAAATCCCTCCAATGGGGTTTACAACTTCCTTTACCAATTGGATCAAAGTGAAAAAATGGATATCAGGATCTATGACGTGAACGGGAGACTGGTTAAACAAACACGTCTGGCCGGAAATGGTTTTGTACAAAAAGCAGAACTTGATATGAAATCAGCACGGTTTGCCTCCGGGGTTTACCTGCTGCTGGCTGAGACGCCGGAAAAGAAATTCAGCATCAAGCTGGTAAAAAGATAAAAAGAAAGGGGCTGCCAGGCCCCTTTGCTATTTTGCGCTACTAATTACCATCCTTGTTTGGCAATACCAGCCTTAATGGCCGCCATCGCTTTTTCTTCATTTACCAAAGTGGTCAGCTTATTTCCTTTACCGTCGTGGCCCTGCACCATGTAGGCTCCTTTTGCCGTTTTGGTGATCACAGCATCCTGGATAGGAACTCCTTTCTCTTTGGTTTTTACATTGTAGGCTGTCAGTTGAACGTCGCTCATGGTAATAGGTTTTTTGATTAGGAATGCCTGAAATTAGGGATTTTACGGCTTTTGAGCTTTAAAATTTCCCCTGGTAAAATAAGAAAGTCCCGGATTTCCGGGACTAAAGCTTTTATTCTGAATCAATTACATTTACACGTCGATCTTTGCGTATCGTGCATGGCTTTCGATAAAATCACGTCTCGGTCCCACTTCGTCACCCATCAGCATACTGAAGATTCTGTCTGCTTCTGCGGCACTTTCGATAGTCACCCGCCTTAAAGTCCTCGTTTCGGGGTTCATCGTGGTGTCCCAAAGCTGGGTTGCGTTCATTTCACCTAAACCTTTATAGCGCTGAACATTTACGCTATCTTCTTTTCCGGCACCTAATCTCTCAACCAAATCCTTTCTTTGCTCCTCGCTCCAGGCATAGTTCTGTTCCTTGCCTTTCTTTACCAGGTAAAGAGGCGGCTGCGCAATGTAGACATAACCCTGCTCCACTAATTCAGTCATGTGGCGATAGATAAAGGTCAGAATCAGGGTCGCAATATGACTTCCATCCACGTCGGCATCAGTCATGATAATGAGTTTATGGTAACGAAGCCGGCTTAGATTTAAAGCTTTTGGATCTTCCGGAGTTCCCACCGTTACTCCCAGGGCGGTGTACATGTTCCGGATCTCTTCATTTTCATAGATCTTATGCTCCATTGCTTTTTCCACGTTCAGGATCTTACCCCGCAACGGAAGTATGGCCTGGAAACTTCGGTCACGACCTTGCTTTGCAGTACCACCGGCACTATCACCCTCAACCAGGAATAATTCGCATTTTTCTGCATCCCTTTCGGAACAGTCCGCCAGTTTGCCGGGCAAACCACCCCCGCTCAAGACAGATTTCCTCTGAACCAGTTCCCTCGCTTTTCTGGCAGCAGCCCTGGCCTGCGCCGCAAGAATTACTTTATTGATAATGCTCTTGGCTTCTCTTGGGTTTTCTTCAAGGTATGCTTCCAGAGCTTTTGAGACCGTTGAATCAACAACGCCCATGACGTCACTATTTCCAAGCTTAGTTTTTGTTTGTCCTTCAAATTGAGGTTCGGGAACTTTTACCGAAACAATCGTACTAAGACCCTCGCGAAAATCATCACCTTCAATTTCAACTTTTGCTTTTTCAAATAATCCGTTCTTATCACCATAGGATTTGAATACTCTTGTCAATGCCCGGCGATAACCGGCGACATGGGTACCTCCTTCAATCGTATTGATGTTGTTTACATAAGAATAAATATGTTCATTGAAGGAATCATTATACATCATGGCGACCTCAACGGCGACGTTTGTTGTTTCATCGCGACCTTCTACAAAAAGCACTTTTGGAAGAAGGGGATTTCTTCCTGCATTTTTGTCCAGCATTTCAACAAACTCAACAATCCCGCCATCGCTGTAAAACGTTTTGCTGTAAGTTCCGTTCTCATCTTCTTTTTCCCGGAGATCATTCAGAGTAATGCTAACGCCTTTGTTCAGGAATGAAAGCTCGCGAAGGCGAGCCTCCAAAATATCTTTTTTATAAACCAGCACTAAAAAAATAGAGTCATCAGGCCAGAAACGGACCGTCGTTCCTGTTTTATCGCTCATGCCGATTTCACGAACGGAATACTGCGGGATCCCGATCCTGTACTCCTGTTCAAATTTCTTTCCATCACGACAAACTTCGACATGTAATTTTTTACTCAATGCATTTACGCAGCTGACGCCAACGCCATGCAGACCACCTGAAACTTTATAAGAATCTTTATTGAATTTTCCACCGGCATGCAATACGGTCATTACAACTTCCAGCGCACTTCTCTTTTCCTTTAGATGCATATCAGTCGGAATACCGCGCCCGTCATCTTCAACAGATATTGAATTGTCTTCATGTATCGTTACAATGATATTCTTACAATAACCTGCTAATGCTTCATCGATCGAATTATCGACAACTTCATAAACCAGATGATGTAGTCCTTTTTCACTAATGTCGCCGATATACATGGCGGGGCGCTTACGAACAGCTTCCAGGCCTTCTAAAACCTGGATGCTATCCGCGCCGTAACCATTATTTGTTGTGGTAGTTTCCGCTTTGATTTCTTCGCTCATAAAATTGATAAATCCTCTCTACAAATGAGTAAAATGAATGACTGCGAATGTACACAAATATGCCCTGTAAATGGGTATTTATATTGCTAATTTTTGAGCTTTTTTTATCACGGAAGTGGATAAAAAATTAAAGCTGAAAATTCGATTTTTCAGCTTCAAAATTGAGTGTATTCATTTAGCCGTTTCGTCTCACGATTTGAGCTACAAGATCGGCTTCAGTGCAGATCTTATTACCGACATACACGGTTCCTCTCATCTCGCAAATGCCGCGCCGTATCGGTCCTGACAGTTCCATCTTAAGTATCATGGTATCGCCGGGTTTTACCATTTGCTTGAACTTGCAGTTGTCTATCTTCAGAAAATAAGTGTCATAGGTTCCTTCAGGACTCATGTTCATAGCGAGAATGCCGCCGCATTGTGCCAGTGCCTCCACCTGCAATACCCCGGGCATGACCGGGTTCCCGGGAAAATGCCCCTGGAAAAACCATTCGTTAAAAGTGACGTTCTTAATTCCCACAATATGCGTATCACTTAATTCAATGATCTTATCAAGCAAAAGGAACGGATAACGGTGTGGTAATTTCTTTTCAATAAAAGCAAGATCAAAGACGGGTGGCAGGCAAGGATCGTATTGGGGTACTCCTCTTGTATTTTTCGTTTTCTTGATGTACTGCTTGATCCTTTTCGCAAACTCGACATTACTGCTATGACCCGGTCTGTTCGCGATGATCTTGGCTTTTATGGGATATCCAACCAGGGCAAGGTCACCAACAATATCGAGGAGCTTATGACGCGCTGGCTCATTGGGAAAACGTAACTCAACGTTATTCAGGTAGCCCTCACTTTTCACCTCGATCGTTTCTTTATTGAAGATCTTTTTTAATCGTTCCATCTCTACAAGTCCAACAGGCTTGTCGACAACAACGATTGCATTATTCAGGTCACCACCTTTGATCAGGTTATTATCCAATAACATTTCCAGTTCATGCAAAAAACAGAAGGTCCGGGAAGGCGCTATCTCCGACTTAAAATCGGTTACATGCTTCAATCCTGCATGCTGTGTTCCCAATACCGGTGAGTTAAAATCTATCAGTGTTGTAACAGAGTATTCAGCAGCAGGCATAGCCACCATATCTACTCTTTTCTTTTCATCCTGGAAATAGACATTCTCTTCAATGCTATACCATGTTTTTGCCGCATCCTGTTCTAAGATCCCGGCCCTTTCAATCAAATCAACGAAGGGTTCACTGCTTCCATCCATGATCGGCATTTCAGCAGCATTCACTTCAATCAAACAATTATCGATGCCCATTCCTACCAATGCGG
>DASTIZ010000179.1:0-15396 GCA_035717045.1 Chitinophagaceae bacterium | reverse complement strand
ACCTGTCTGTGTTTTTCAATAAGTTTTTTACCGGCTCAATCAAGTTTAAAACTTAAATACAATAACTCCACCGTTTATACAGGCATTGAAGTGGGATCTAAAGGTGTAAAGATGAGTTTGGTTGAACTTGGCAAAAACGCCCAATCAAATGGTGCCTTTAATATTTTGAAAGACACATCAGTTAATACTGATTTTATTTCGTTTAATGACCCCACATTTTCCGCCACTCTCGATGCTTTTTACGGTTTATATATCAAAGCACAGGGAGACTATAAGATCCCGGGAAAAAGGATCTTTACGGCAATAAGCAGTGGTGTTAAGATGCAGGCTGAGAAGGATGAAAAAAATGAGTGGGTGAAGCGTTTGATCGATTCATTCCGGGTAAGGGTCAATGAGCCGGCAAGAGATGTTGCCGTAATTGATGTGAAACAGGAAGCATTTCTCTCCCACCTGGGGATTGTTCCTGAATCAAGAAGATACGCCACTTTTCTTATCGATATTGGAAGTGGTAATACCAAAGGCGGTTATTTTCCATATGGTAACACAAAAGACTTTTACTTGTTCCAGTTGAATTGGGGAACCAAGAGTACTTCCAATACCGCTGAAAAACGAATGGAAGAAGATAAAAGCTTAGGCAACTATCAAAAACAACTCACCAGGGTATTGGCACAGGCCGAGAATTCTGACATTGTTTATGCAGTGAACGCGAGTGGTGCGTATCCTTTAAGTGATTATATCGCGTTTAGCGGTGGTGCTGCGTGGGCTGCGGCTAATTTGATGCATCCCGAGTTGGTCGATAATGCAGTTGTCCCCGTGACCTTTGATGAAGTCGTCAAATTCTATGAAAGACTTTACACCCACTTTTCGTCTTACTCGCCCGAAAACCTGGCAAAAGCCGGAACTGATGCGTCAGAAAAGGCAGCGATCATGAAGGCGTCAAAAATTGTTCATGGGGTATTTGATCAAAAATCATTAATGAGCGGAGCCGGGCTATTAATGAAGATCATGAGACAGTTTGCTTCTATTTATGAAACCAAACAATTCTACTTGGTAAAGAATGGCCAGGTGGGTTGGATCTCAGCATACGTAGACCAAAGCCAAAAATAGATCTGTTCAATGGCTTAATACGAAATCCACGCCCGCTGCGGAGTGGATTTTTACTGTGTCAAATAAAGGAAGATCACAATCGGATTGATTAATCAAACTTGGAATTTCAGTGCAACCCATTATGATTCCTTCGACCCCTTTCTTTTTCAGTTTAGAAATGATCCCGAGGTAAGCCGCTTTTGTCTTAGCTGAAAAGATATTTTTGCTGAACTCGTTATAAATTGTAAAGTTTATAAATTCAACATCATCCTGGTCCGGGATTATAGTTTCTATTCCATAGTTGATCAAATGATCCCTGTAAAAGTTTTCCTGCATGGTAAAGCGGGTGCCCAACAAACCCACTTTTCCTGAACCGTGTCGCTTGATATCTTTTGCCACCGCTTCGGCAATATGTATGATTGGAATTTTTATTGCGGCCTGCACGTCATCAGCAACTTTATGCATAGTATTGGCGCCAAGTAGCAGGCAAGCGGCCCCCGCCTTTTCAATTTTTTTTGCCACATCACACATCATTACAGCGATCTTATCCCAATCTTCAGCTTCAGTAAGAACTTTAATTGCACCAAAATTCACTGAATACATAATGATCACTGCTGCTTCGGCATCGCCAAGTCTAGCATTTGCCAGTTCATTCAGGTAACGATAATACTCTATAGTGGATACATAGGTAAGTCCACCAATAAGGCCGATAGGTTTCATTGTTTAAAATTATGATTATGATGCATCATCCGGGAAACATTTACCCACCTGTTGATAAAATACTTTCGGGTTTCAGAATTTATATGCTTTAATTTTGCTGATTCAATCTTAAACCCAAACATTACACTTATGAAAAAGATCTTTTGTTCTTTGTTGATTGCTGCCGTATCGATCTCTCTTGTTCCACTTCCTTCTTTTGCCTCTTCATTACCCGGTGGCGGTGAGCCTGACCCCGCAACCGTAAAGGCGGCATTGGCCGAGTTCAAAAATCTTTCAAAGAAAGAAAGAAAAGAACGGGTAAAAGAGGTGAAGAAAACGTGGAAGCTTTTTAAAAAAGAAAACAAAGCGGACAAATCAAGGAAGGTTGATCAAATCGTTTTGATCATTCTGGCAATCCTGCTTCCGCCACTGGCGGTTTATCTGCACCAGGGTGAAATAAATGGCAAATTCTGGATTAGCCTTTTACTATGGTTCCTGTTCATTCTGCCTGGGGTCATCTATGCATTGCTGGTAGTTACTGATACCATTTAGAATATGCTATATTAGAAGCCGAAAAGTCTCCCGTTACCAGGAGACTTTTTTATGATTGCTTACAGTAAAGTCATAAGTTGATCACTCTATGATTGGATCCGTTATTCCATGTCAGCAACGCCTTGTTATCGCATTGCCCGTTATTCGGGAATCCATAGTCAAGGAACAATACGCGGTCATTGATCTTTATTTTTAATTTGCCGTCGCTGATCCATGGGCACAACACTTTTTTCACCAATGGTGTTTCCGTATTGAGCGTTATGGTCAAACCACTGTTGAATTCGGTTTGTGAACGGCCGGTAATTTCATACACATCATCACGAACCATCCGTGTATCCATTCCTGCAACCTGTGTTTTGACTTTCAGGCTTTGATAGCTCCAGCCCCTTCCCGTAGGAAAAGTTACTCTGCCACCTACAACCTGCACGCTCCACTTGTGAACCGGAAGATGACTAAGATTACTGAAGATCGTTGTTCCTTCAAGATGAACACGGTTTACAAAGTAATTCCTGAACGTGATAGTAACTACAGAACCGGGTCGGCGCAAAGGCGCAGTAAGATGGATCACAATGGCGCCGGAGCGAAACTTACCATCGAGTCCCAAACAGCCGCTTCCAAAATCAAGTATAATGGTTTTCGGATACGTTGAATCGTTTGGGCTAACGGTAATGGTTGCACAGTTTCCAATGATGGCTCTCAATTCAATGAACGAAGGGCTGAAACCACGGCCATTGATACCATATTCGCTGGCATTCCCCTCTTCATCGGCTGCCATGGTTGCTATGCCTTCTGCATCATCGAAGCTTGCTTCGGCCATTGAGCTTTCTTCGGAATAAGAAGCGGCTTCATCTTCGCTTACCGTTTGATTATTTGCGGAACTAAAATCTTTCTGGCAGGAAAAAAGCATAGTGGCAAATATGAATACAAGCGCGGATATGCTGATCCGGTTAATCGACAGTTTTTTCATTTTATAGTTTTTTAGAGTTGCGGAAAATATAAACTGCAATATGAGAACACGAGCTTTGAAAAAAGTTTAAGCAGTAGTAAAAAAACTTCTATTTTCCGTTTTCATGAAGGATATCGTAAAGTACATAACCACTTATACACGAAAAATAAATATCGGCGTATTTGCCGCCTCTACAGTGCTGACTGCCATAATGATCTATATAAATTTTCACTATGATGTTGATCGATGGATCGATGCTCAATCAACAGCAACCACATTTCTATTTCGCTACCTGACTTTTTTAACAGCATTTGCACTACCTTATTTTTTTTATTTTTTCCAGGGTAAAAATTATTTTAAGCACCCATTAATCCTTTTGCTCATTTTCCTGTCGCCGGCTATTTTCTCCTGGAAGATGGTGATGCCCACCGGTCTCCCCTTGTCCACGGATGCTTCATGGAATTATTACTGGAACCAGGTCACCTACTGGCCAATCAGGTTAGTCGTGATGTCATTCATCCTTTTTATCATTTGGAAAATGTTTTACTCCAAAGAGAGTTTTTTTGGATTAACGCGGCAAAAATTTAACTGGAGACCATATTTATTGATGTTATTGATCATGGTGCCACTGATAGCAGCAGCATCAACTCAACGTGACTTCTTAAATATGTATCCGCGGTTAAGGGATGTTGACCCGGTTTTATATACCGTAAACAACCGGTGGTTCTATCACCTGTTGCACGAACTCTCCTATGGAAGCGATTTTATTTCTGTGGAGCTTTTCTTCCGTGGTTTTCTGATATTGGCCTTTATTAAAATAGCGGGCACAGATGCGATCTTACCCATGGCTTGCTTTTATTGCACCATACATTTTGGTAAGCCACTTGGCGAATGCATCAGTTCCTATTTCGGTGGAATTATCCTTGGTGTTATAGTATATAATACCCGCTCCATCCTCGGGGGATTGATGGTACATCTGGGTATTGCCTGGTTAATGGAATTAGGCGGCCATATCGGAAACTCCCTGTTCAAATAGTCCATTCATCGTGTACAACGCCGACTAAATAAAATCTTTTATTCCGCTCTTTAAAGACAAGACGAAGGGTTCGCCAATCGTGACCACCATATTTTTCTTCAAAGCCCGAAAAATGAGATTCGGTAAAGTCACAATTCTTATAAACTGCTACCAGGTTATTCAGCGAATTTCCGCCACTGATGAATTTGTTAACACTACGCTTCTCGGGCTTTATGAAATCGACATCATAAACAAATCGTTTCATATAGGTATTAAGTGTCATTTTTATCGGATCGCCGGTCCCGTCAAATTCACCCCAAAGCAACGTATCCTGGATACTTGCATTTACCTGGGCATTAAACCTGGCCACAGAAAATTTAACATGATGCACCGTGTCAATATAGGCATAAGGGGAAAACCTGATTCCCTCAACGGGATGAATAAAACCTGCGAGGCCAGCGTAGTTTTTGTTCTTGATTGTCCTGAGGATATTATCCGTCAGTCTTAATAATACGGAATCTTTTCGGCGAATGATTCGAACACTGTCTTCGATAGCTTTCACCCGGCTGGAGGAATCGGATGGCCGATTAATTAATTGAGTACTGTCCCTGGTTGTCACTTCAACTTTTTCCCCGGAATGGTCATCGCAACCCGTGATCAGGGCAAGAATCCATGCAGTTGCTATAAAGAACCTTTTCATACGCAAATAAAAAAAATCGCTGCAAACCTGTAAGCCGGATTCTGTTGCTTCCGCCTTGCTCCGCTCAGCGTCGCAATGACGAAACGACTATCATTTATCTGTCTCGCCTCAGGCGAGATCAATCTGCCTACCCGTTAGCTTGCCCGCCGCGAGGCGGGCATTGGACGAGCAGCCCTCAAACGCTAACCTATGTGGCATTTCAGCATGCAAGGTTTACCCGCAAATGATGTTACCACCAAATGCTGTGGGCTCTTACCCCACTTTTTCACCCTCACCCCTTACCCCTCTCCACTTGCTTCCGCTTCGCGTCGCAATGACGTGGAGAGGGATAAAAAGGCGGTCATTTTCTGTGGCACTCTCTGTTACTTCAACTTACTTTTCAGCATGGGTTAAAGTACCCCCGACGTTATCGGGGTGCATTGCTCTGTGCTGTCCGGACTTTCCTACCAGCGGGAAGCGCTGATCGATAGCCCGGTTTGCAGCGAACAGCAAAAATAATCTATTATTAGCGATCGATGTGTTGTAAAAAGATTAATCATGAGGCAACTTCAGAAGGGAATTGTCTATAAAGGCCTTGTAGAAACTGTGTAATCATTATTTTTTTATTTCTGCCCAGCTATGCTACGCGCTTACATAAAGTCAGTATTCAAAAAATATCTCCGTAGCTCCGTAGCCAAACCTGGGGTCATATTGGTTAACAAAAGTCTTTACTTCTTTGCGATGCTTTAATAGCTCATGTATCTCATCCCGTAATCTTCCGCTGCCAACGCCATGAATAACGATCATCGACGGTTGTAAGTGTGCAATAGCAAGATCATAGTACTTTTCAAATGTTTTTAATTGAATAGCGAGTATTTGAAGATTACTCAGGTGTTGCCAGTTATCGGTTAGTTTTTCGATATGAAGATCCAGCAGAGACCGTGGAGGATCAAGATGTTGTTTGGCCTTTGAAGCATCGAATGCTTTGTATTTTGCAGCAAGCGAACCCACGTCAATTTTATCTTCGACGACCTTGTCAGGATACTTATCAAACAAACGATAAGAGAAGCTGGCTTCGTTCTTACTTCTTATTTCCTCGATCTTATTAAATAGCTGCTTTGGCTTAAGTTTTAATGACGCTGTGCAAATCTCTGCCTTTGTTTTGTCAGGGTTTAACAAGGAAAACTCAAACTCAAAAAAAGGACTGTCACTCAGGTCCTCAAAAGGAACATCATGCAAATAAAAGTCCATGAACGGGCGAATTGTATTTTTCAATTCAAATTCCGGTTTGCCAAAGAATGCAAGTTTATAATCAAAGCTGTAAGCCGTATTTGTCCTGTTATGCAAATGAACTTTCAATTCTTCCACCACATCATCACCAAATTCATCGATATCGATGACCGGTAAGAAAGTAAGCCACATCCCGTCTTCCTCCCTTTTCTCGTCCTTTGGTTTTTCTCTTTTAATATCATCAACATATTGTTTTTGCTTTTTTTGTTCCCTGCTTTTCTGCTCCATAAAGCGTTTGAAGTAGGGAAAGTCGATTTGATCCTTATAAACAGGAAACTGAACACCACCGGCATCAACCATTACCATTTTTTCATTGATAATGTCGACCACCTCGGCCTCTTCATTGGAATGGAGGATCAAAACAATATCGCCTACCTGGAATTTCATTGCTGCGCAAAGTTACAGAAGTAGGAGGGCCGATCATTACCATCAACATAGCGAAGATGAAAAGAAACCGCCCCGGAAGGTCAGTTCATGGTTTCTTACCCGTCAGCTTACTGTTGCGGTACCCGTAAAGAAAATAGACCAATAGTCCAAATGCCATCCAGCCAAAGAAAACCAACCAGCTTTTTACCGGGATCTCGATCAGCAAGTAACTACAGAACAAAACTCCCAGGACCGGAATGGCTGAATACTTTTTGATTACGGTCAGAACTGTCATGACGGCCAGCAACAGGATAAAGAGTAAAAACAATATTTCCTGGTGATTTTCATTGGCAATATTGATAAAGGCGGATTGCACCCGCTCCCTGAAAACAATGATAAAGATCAATGCGATCACAGGGATAATGACCCGTCCATTGATATAGGGTAGTTGAAATTTTCCGGGTTCTTTAACAATTCTCGGTAACAACAAAACCCCGCCCGCCACCAGCGCAAATGCAAACAGTGTCCCGATGCTGGTCAAATCTGTAACAAGGATGTCTTGCAAAAACAAGGATGGCACACCAACAAGAATTCCGGTTACTATGGTAGCATAGGAAGGGGTATGAAACCTTGGATGAACTTTTTGAAATTTCTTTGGCAACAAACCATCGCGGCTCATGCTCATCCATATTCTTGGCTGTCCAAGCTGGAATACCAGCAACACACTTGTAGTAGCCACCACCGCACTGATGGATATGATCGTTTCCAGCCATGGAGCCCTTTTTTCAAACACAAAGGCAAGCGGATCATTTACATTTTTGAAATTCGAATAATTTTCTACACCGGTAAGCACTAAGGCAATCAGGATATAAAGAAATGTACAAATCAGCAATGCATTGATCATCGCCTTTGGCATGTCACGCTGGGGATTCTTACATTCCTCAGCGGTTGTGGATATCGCATCGAAGCCGATATAAGCATAAAATACCGCAGACACACCACGCAAAACTCCTTCCATCCTGTTCGGCAGAAACGGGGTCCAATTATTTGTATCAACAAAGAACGCCCCCGCTATAAGAACAAAAATGATTACACCCACTTTAAAGATCACCATTGCATTGGCCGATTGTTTGCTTTCTTTGATACCGATATATGCCAGCCACGTTACGAGGCACACAATGATGAAGGCTGGAAGATTAAAGAAAATGTGCTTACCGGCAACGATGGGCGCCTCATTCCATGCATTTATTGCAAACTGGTAAGTCTTGACTTGTTCCGGATCTGCAACTGTGCCTGCAGCCAGAGCAGTTGTGGCTTCGGTAAAGGCGCTTTTCGCAGTAGTGGGGTCAATCAGCATCCATTCAGGCAAGTGAATATTAAATACGTGTTCGAGCAGATTATTAAAATATCCGCTCCAGGAAATCGCCACTACGATGTTACCGATTGCATATTCAAGTATTAAGGCCCAGCCGATGATCCAGGCGATAAGTTCACCAAAGGTGACATAAGAATAAGTATAAGCGCTGCCCGCTACCGGCACACGACTTGCAAATTCCGCGTAACATAATGCAGAAAAACCACAGGCCACTGCTACGATTATGAAAAGAAAGGAAATTCCAGGTCCTCCATTATATGCCGCTTTACCAATAGTAGAAAAAATGCCCGCACCAATGACTGCCGCAATTCCCAGAAACGTGAGATCACGAACACCCAGCACTTTTTTTAAGCCCGAAGTGCCATGATCGCCCTGGCCCGATTCATATTCCTGCTTTAAAACATCAATTGATTTTCTGCGAAACAGTGAGGAAGACATCAGCGTTGGTTTTGAGGTTCAAAATAGGGAAAATATCAGGAAGCAGCTTTCATCCCCGTGGATTTCTGCCTTTCAGGTGCCTCCCTGATTGATAAAAATCAGTCCAATCGTTAACTGGCATCATGCACGAAAAAGCGAATACGGAAGAATTTTGTGTAAAATAATTGATATGGAGACCATAGTTAAGCATTTATACGCACATCCTCTTTCAACCACGCGTAAAACATCTGTCTGGAAAAAGTTCATTACCTGGTGTGATGAACAGGAAAAATATCGCTTTGGATGGCTTGCCGCGGCATTAACATTACATGGTTGCATATTAACGATAGTGACCATGTTTGCTGTAGTCCTGGCTGGCAATCATTTCATCTTCTGGCCATTTGTGATCGGCGCCATGGGAGCAACCCTGTTGGTAAACCTGGCCGCCATGCCAACTAAAATAACCATACCCGTATTCTTTTTTAGTGTGGTGATAGACCTTGTGATTATCATAGCTTGTGTCGCCATCGGATTTAATGTTGAGGGCACAATGATCTAAGGTCAATGATCTCTTCTAACCAGGAAAAGAGCCAGCTCCTTAAGCGGCTCTTTTCTTTTTGAGAGCACAGCAATATCATCGAGGTGATTCAGTGCTTCTTTCAGATATTTGTTCTTTAACTCTAATGCCCATTCGCCTGTTTTACAATTTTTATAAACGGCCAGAACTTTGTCTACCTTATCAGCCGCGTTGGTCTTCATTAATCTGTCCAGTTCATCTTTATACGCAACCGATTCTTTGGCATGAATAAGCAAAAAAGTTTTCTTATTGGCAAGAATATCCCCTCCCACTTGTTTACCCGTTTTGGATCCATCGCCAAAAGCATCTAAATAATCGTCCTGGACCTGGAATGCAATACCCAATTTTTTTCCAAACTCGTATAAAAGATTCTGATTTCTCTCACCCCCGCCGCCGAGCAACGCGCCGATCTTCAGGCTTGCTGCCAAAGCCACCGAGGTTTTTAGCTCTATCATTCGTAAATAATCATTCATATTCACATCTTCACGTGATTCATAATCCATGTCTAATTGTTGCCCTTCGCACACCTCGATCGCTGTCCGGTTAAAAATGGCCAAAACTTTATTCAAATAATGTGACGAGATCTTGTTTAAATACTCATACGCCTTGACCATCATTACATCACCACCCAGCAAGGCAGTACTCTCATTAAATTTTGTGTGAAGGGTTGGCTTGCCACGGCGAAGAGGCGCTTTGTCCATGATATCATCGTGTACCAGGGTAAAATTGTGAAACATCTCAATAGCCATCGCCGCATTCCAGGCATCTGGAATGATCTCATCAAATAATTCATTTCCCATTAAACACAAAACGGGTCTGATCCTTTTGCCTCCCAGTTTTAAGAAATATTCGTTTGGCTCATAGAGTGAAGCAGGTTGTTCAGGAAAATGTCTTGTTTCAAATCGTTCAGCGAATTGTTTTGATAAATTTTCGAATGACTGCATATAAGTTTTTTACCGCAAAAACGCAAAGGTCATGCAAAGGCTCATAAGTTGTTCACTATTCTCTTGATCCCTTCCTTTATCAGGGTACCTCAACAGCTTTAACTTCGATTACAACTTTATTTTCTACTAAAAAATCCAGCTTATACCCAATTTCCATTTTAATTGTTTCATAAAAAAGTGGCAAAGGCTTTTGTCTTTCAATAAGCAACCCTGTCTTAGATAATTCATAATATAAGCACTCTTCGTAAGCACTTTCTAATAGTCCATGACCAAGATTCTTATGGACCTTAAACATGCAATCAACGACAATTTTGGAAAGTTCATTCTCATGCATCTTAGCGATCTTAACTTTATTCTTGGCGACTTTGCGGTTTATTCTTCTTTTTCTTTTTTGTCTTTTCTTCTTTTAGACCGCTAGCCACAACCCATTCATAATCCAATTGCCTTTTGGTAAGATTTGCCGCAATCACTTTTATCCAAACTTTATCGCCCATTCTGAATGTTCGTCCCGAACGCGCACCTACCAGGCAATAATCTGTTTCTATATGGCGAAAATCATCATACTCTGACAGGCTATTAATACTAACAAGCCCTTCACATTTATGTTCAACAGTTTCCGCCCAAAAACCAAATGATGCCACACCGCTGATCACTCCTTCAAATTCCTCGCCCAGAAAATTTTGCATGTATTCCACCTGCTTATACTTGTTGGCTGCCCTTTCCGCCTCCATAGCAGCTCTTTCCTTTTCACTGCAATGCCTGCATTTTTCTTCGAGCTTTTTATCAATCATAATATCATTGTTGAGTGCCTGGTCCAGAATACGATGGACCAGTACATCAGGATAACGACGTATGGGCGACGTAAAATGACAATAATGGTCAAAACCCAACCCATAGTGACCGACATTCTCGGTTGTATATTTTGCCTTAGCCATTGTCCGTATTCCCAATTGTTCCAATACATGTTGCTCCGGTTTTCCATGAACATCTTTTAGCATTTGATTAAAAGAGGCAGCTATGGCATTGGGACTTGAAATATCAAACCGGTGCCCGAATTTTTTTGCAAATGCGATAAACGGCGTCAACTTTTCTTCATCTGGGTCATCATGAATGCGATAAGGAAAAGGAATTGGTTTGTCATGGAAGTTTATCTTTCCCAGGTTCTCAGCCACCGTACGGTTTGCGAGCAACATAAACTCTTCTATCAGTTGGTGAGCTTCCAGACTTTCCTTGATAATTATGCCTATTGGCTTATTGTTTTCATCAAGCTTGAACCGTACTTCCTGTGATGAAAAATTAATGGCCCCGTTCCTGAATCGTTCTTTCCGCATCTGCTGAGCAAGCTCATTTAAAATCAGGATCTCATCGCGGTACAATCCATCTTTTGTTTCGATGATCTCCTGCACTTCTTCATAGGTAAACCGGTGATCGGAGTGTATAATGGTTTTACCCAGCCAATGCTGTTTTATCTTCCCCTTAGATGTCATTTGAAAGACAGCTGAAAATGTAAGCTTATCCTCAAGCGGCCTTAACGAACAAAGTACATTTGATATCTCCTCCGGCAGCATGGGGTTTACCCTGTCTGGAAGGTAAACTGAAGTAGCTTTTTCATAAGCGGCCTTATCTAATGCAGTTCCCTCATCGAGATAATGGGTTACATCAGCAATGTGTACGCCGATCTCATAATTGCCGTTTTTTAGTACGCGGAATGACAAGGCATCATCAAAATCCTTTGCGTCGATCGGGTCGATTGTAAAGGTGAGGATATCGCGAAAATCTTGTCTTCGTTTGATCTCCTTTGCCGAAATAATATCAGAAATTCTTGCCGCTTCCTCCAATGCGTCGTCGGGGAACCCTAAAGGGAATCCATACTGCAGTAATATTTCTTTCATCGCAATATCATTCTCGTTCTCCTTGTCCAGTACCTGGATCACTTCGCCTTCAGGTCTTTTTTCCGGATCGTCCCATTCCAGTAATTTAACCACTACCCGGTCCCGGTCCCTGGCTCCATTGAATTTCGAAGAATGAATAAAAATATCAGGCATCTTCTTATTTGTGTCTGCCACAAAGAATGCAAAGCCCTTATTCATTTGAAGTGTTCCCACAAATTCGGTCTGTTTGCGGTTGACGATTTCAGTGATCACTCCACGCTGTCTTTTATTCTTTTCTTTAGCATCCTTCACTTTCACTTTCACCTTATCTCCATGCAGGGCAGTGCCAAGGTCACCAGGCCTGATCAATACATCGACAGGCATATTGTCAACAACAACAAAACCGGTTCCCGAGCGGCTGATATCGAGTGTACCCGTCAATAAGCTGTCATGTGCGTGTTTGCGTTTCTGTTTGTCTTTTTTCTTCTTTGAATTTTTTCTTCCCATTATTTTTGCAATTTTTCCCGACCGTGCCTGCCGGCAGGCAGGTAGCTATCGGGATTAAAATCTTTTATAAACCCCCTTACCAGGGATAAAAATTTATCCGATCCATTAAACAGAAAATGATGTTCCAATGGAATAACATACAGCGGAAGGTCCTTTAGCTGGTCGCCAAATTTTGCGAGCCGCACCGCGTCTTTTTCTGTTGTCAAAATGATCTTTTCTTTCGTCTCTATCCTATCAAACCTCTTCTTTATGTCCCTCCAATCGTCGATCGTAAAAATATGATGATCAGGATAATGAAGCATATAATATGCTTCGGCATGTTCGATCAGGAGATCTTTTAATGGTTGTGGATTCGCTATCCCGGTCACCAGTAAGACTTCCGATTCGGGTAGCGCCGTTAACCTTTTGTCATGAAATAATATGTGATAAAGCTCGCCATATTTGTTTGCCGTAAAAAAGATATGCTGTTTTGGAAGTGGGTCGATCTCATCGATGATCTCTTTATGTTCGTTTTCGGTCAGACCCGGGTCACATTTTGTTACTATGATTATTTCCGCCCTTTTATAACTCGATTTCAGATCACGGAGGTCACCGGTAGGCAAATAAAAATCACGCGTAAAAAGATTATTGTAATCAGTCAATAAAATGTTCAATCCCGCCTTCAATGCACGATGCTGGAACGCATCATCAAGAATGATGCATTGTGTATCGGGCTTGTCATGCAGGAGTTGGGGAATGGCATCCAATCGCTCCTCGCCTACCGCTATGGGCACATTGGGGAACTTTAATTTGAATTGCATGGGTTCATCCCCGATTTCCAATGCACTGGAACTTTCATCCGCCAACGCATAGCCTTTGGTCTTTCTTTTATATCCCCTGCTCAACGTAGCCACTTTGAAATCATCTTTCAAATTCCTTACCAGAAGTTCTACCATCGGCGATTTGCCGGTGCCACCTACTGACAGGTTACCAACACATATCAGAGGCAACCCAAAACTTGCCGAGTCTAATATTCTAGTATCGTAGAGTTTATTCCTGATTAGAATGATAAGCCAGAAAACAAGGGCAAGCGGAAACAGGAGTATGCGGAATGATTTGAGGAATATATTAGAATACATAAACAGTCGTCGGCGTTACACAAAGATTTAAAGGTACATCAAAAAGGCTGGCATCTTCTATTTCATCTACGGGGTCAAAATAACTGAAGCCGATCTTTAAACATTCGCTGCGGCACATGGCAAGATAGCGATCATAAAATCCCTTACCATAGCCTGCCCTGAATCCCCTCTTATCAAATGCAAGCAAGGGCACAAACACCATATCAATACCCGGCGGGTTCACCTCCACGCCATCTTCCGGTTCGTAAAGATTAAATTCATTCTTTCTAAAACGGGTATCATCATTTGTCTGCAGGGACTGAATGGAATGCTGCTCAAAATTTGTTTTGGGATAACAAATGATCAATTCCGGGTTTTGAAATTCAAGATAGTCAGTAAATAAATGTGTATTAGGCTCCTTATTCTGTTCCATTGGCCAATAGGAAAGCAGGAAGGTAAGAAATGGCAATTGCACAGTTTGTAGTTGTATCAGCAGAAGGTCATCAAGCTTACCTTTTTCAGTTGCTGAAATAGCTTGCCTCTTCTCCTTATATAATCTCCTCGCATCAGCTTTGAGCATTGTTCAAGATAATAACTAATCGTGAATGGTCAATGGTGGACGGTGAATCAATAGAAGTTACCTCGTCTCTACAAAGATCGAAAAGATGGTGGTGCCATAGTTTCTCTCTGTTGCATAAAACGGAAACTTCTTATAATCATTTCGCGGCGTATGCTCAAGCACAAACCATCCATTTGAAGTCAACAATTGTCTTTCAAAAATTGCTCCAGGCAGATCGTCAATAGTACCGAGCGCATAAGGTGGCCCGGCAAAAATAAAGTCAAACTTTTCTGTGCACTGTTCAATGAATCTAAACACATCCATTTTCAGCACGGTAAAATTTTCAAGCTTTAGTTCTGCCGCTGTTCTTTTTATGAATTCGTACATCTTGCCGTCTTTTTCTACGATCGTCAGCTCTTTTGCACCACGACTTGCCAATTCATAGCTAATGCTCCCGGTGCCTCCAAAAAGATCAAGCGTTTTTAATTCGGTGATATCAAGATTATTTTCTATGATATTGAACAACCCTTCTTTAGCAACATCTGTGGTAGGTCTTGTATGTGGCATATGTGCCGGGGGATTGATGCGCCGGCGCCCGTGCTCACCTCCTATAATACGCATGCGGCCAGTTTACTGATAGATGAAAAATAATGATCAGGATGTGTCGTCAAGGATCCAGCGAGTTTTATTTCACCAGCTAATGATTCAAATTCCACGCTGACGAAATACTTATACAACTCCCGGTAAACAGCCGAATCCTTTTCGATGAGACCCGACAAATTCAGCCTGCAGGTTTGCTGCGACAGGTGAAACTGGCGGCAAGCTTTTAATAAATAATACAACACATCTTCCGGCGAAGAATACGCAAATGTCTTTGCCAGTTGCAAGCTGTTGTCTTTTAAGATCACAACCGAAAACTCATCAGTTTTAAAATTCACATGAATAACATCCCCATTCGTGTTCGGATAATTTTTCAAAAATACCGAATAAATATTCCAGAATTTGCCACTCAGGAATTTCCAGCTTACCGTAGATTGAAGTGATGTGGGCAAACGATAGATATTATGGAAATTCCAGCCGGGGACTTTCTCGGATACTACCGTGGTATGAATATTTTTTCCGTAAACCGCGTCCAGGTGTAATGGCCCGTCTTCATATTTGTATACAGCAGACGGAATTTGAATTATTTCGTCGGCATCGTAGGCAATGGCAGCCTGGTAATACCGGGTGTTCAATACTTCGCTCTCCTCAAAGAATCTTTTATAATCTACCTCATCATCATTTGATATGTAATAACCAAACTCCACCAATTCTTTGGACAAATAATTCATCACGGCAAACGTGCAATGTCTTTTGCCCGCTACCATTAATAAAATAGAATTGGCCGGATTATACCCATTTTCGGGTTTAATATGA
>DASTIZ010000178.1:0-2753 GCA_035717045.1 Chitinophagaceae bacterium | reverse complement strand
AGCGCTATATATATATACTGTTTTAATGCTTTACTTTAAGAATAACATGGCATATTAATTTCATGATCATCGTGATTGTACAGTCGAATGTGTGCCCCAAATAACGAGAGCCTTGCAAATTGTTAGTTTACAAAGCTCACTTATTGTTTTTTGTGATCCGGACTGGATTCAAACCAGTGACCTACTGCTTAGAAGGCAGTTGCTCTATTCAGCTGAGCTACCGGACCAGTTTTAAGAGTCCGCAAAGATAAAAGAATCTGCCTTATTTTGTGAGAGAAATAATCAATATGCCAGAGGTTTTTAATTACGGAATTGATAAGCTGAATGTAGGAGCGGCTATTGCCCTTGCAAATGGAAAACTGAAAGGGGTAATAAATACAGAAGCCACAAAAAAGATCAGGACTTCTCATGACCATGTGAAGCAAATTGTGGCAAATAATAAGACCGTTTACGGAATTAATACCGGCTTTGGCATTTTAGCAAATACAAAGATCTCTGAAGAAGATACAGCAACACTACAATATAAGATCCTCGAAAGTCATAGCGTTGGTGTTGGTGATCCCATTCCTCTCGAAATTGCCAGGCTTATGCTGATAACAAAAGCGCATGCATTGGCACAAGGGTTTAGTGGCGTTCAATTATCCACGGTCGAAAGAATTATATGGCATATTGAAAATGATGTGATACCCGTTGTTCCCGAAAAGGGTAGTGTAGGAGCTTCGGGAGATCTCGCTCCGCTTGCACACTTGTTTTTACCCTTGATCGGGTTGGGAGAAGTTTTCCATAACGGGCAAAGACAAACAACACAGGAATATTTCAGCAGGCATCAGGTATTACCGGTTTCGTTAGGGCCCAAAGAAGGATTGGCGCTCATCAATGGAACCCAATTTATTTTATCATTTGCTGTAAAGGCCGTGCAGCGAATGCATAATTGTCTCGAAGCCGCTGACATTATCGGTGCCATGAGCCTGGAATCATTGACCGGCACCAAAGCTCCCTTTGATGAACGATTGCATGATCTGCGACCTTTCAATGGAAACAAGTTGGTCGCCCAGCGATTACGGTTGTTATTGAAGAACTCTGACATCATGCAAAGTCATGTGGATTGCGGCCGTGTGCAGGACCCGTACAGTTTACGCTGCATGCCACAGGTGCATGGCGCATCCCGCAATGCATGGATACATTTAAAAGAGCTCACTGAAATTGAATTGAATGCTGTTACCGACAATCCGATCATTCTTGAGGCGGATGATACGATCAGTGGTGGAAATTTTCACGGGCAACCACTTGCCTTGCCATTGGACTATGCCTGTTTTGCTGCTTCAGAGTTGGGGAATATATCTGATCGTCGCTGCTATTTATTATTAGAAGGAAAATGGGGATTGCCCATGTTACTCATGAAAGATGTGGGGTTGAACTCCGGGTTCATGATCCCTCAATACACCACAGCTGCGCTGGTTACAGAAAATAAAACGTTGTGCTTTCCTTCCAGCGCTGATAGTATTCCCACTTCACTTGGACAGGAAGATCATGTCAGCATGGGAAGCATCAGCGGAAGAAAACTCAATCGTGTTTTAGATAACCTGGAATTCATTCTTGCTATCGAATTACTGACCGCTTGCCAGGCAATAGAATTCCGCCGTCCATTAAAAAGCTCTGAATTACTGGAGTTTGCTCATGATTATGTTCGTGAGCATGTAAGCTTTGCCTCAGAGGATCGCATCTTCGCCGATGATATTAATAAAGTAGCCGGTATCATTAAAGATTTTTCTTTTGTGGGTAAGGTGAATGCGTTTGCGGATTCAAAAGGAGTACCGTTGAATGACAACTTCAAAAACTTTGATTTATAAGTAAACCACGGAGGCACGATGACACAGAGAAACACCGTGACTCTCCGTGTTTCAAAGAAACTTACAATTTTAATACCGATTCTAAAGCCAGATTCATCATCGGCAACAACGCCGTTTCCCTTTCATCAGCAGAGAGCCTGTGATGTGTGCTGATGATATCCGAAACAGTTAACAGAGTGGCTGCAGATTTCTTTAAAAAACGGGCATTGGCAAACAAAGCAAACGCCTCCATTTCTGCTGCCAGGCATTTATATTTCTTTACGATAGGAGGTTTGCCTTTTTCGGCGCGATAAAAAACATCACCACTATGAATGGTGCCTGATTTTATTTCAAGATTTAATTCTGCAGCCGTCGCATTGATCATATCAAAAGCAGCACCACGGTGTTTGAACCGGTCTTTTTTATATCCATAGGCACATTCTGCATAGGTGGACTCACTGCAGGCAGTATCCACGTTTATAAGATCAAACAATTTTAATTTTTCTGTGTAAGCGCCGCAGGTGCCAATGCGAATGATACAATCAGCTTCATATTCTGTATAAAGCTCATAGGAATAAATGCCGATACTTGGACAACCCATGCCACTGGCACCAATGGTCAATTCCTTGTTCTTGTAGGTTCCGGTAAAGAAATAAACGTTACGTGTGCTGCTGACCAATTTTAGATTTTCCAGATATTTTTCGGCAATGAATTTTGCTCTTAGTGGATCGCCCGCCAGTAAGACCGTTTTTGCAATTTCTCCGGGCCTTGCGCTAATATGTATGCTCATGAGTTGAAGATATTTATTTTATTGCGACTTTTGTAGCCTCACCCTCATTCCCTCTCCTGATAGGAGAGGGAAGCTTCGCACCGCCCTCGCTTTTCGGAGCTTCAAAATAGAAAAAGAAACTTCGGGATTGGAGA
>DASTIZ010000177.1:0-12348 GCA_035717045.1 Chitinophagaceae bacterium | reverse complement strand
AGCCATATTCTTCGCCCATCTGCAGCCGGTATATCAGAAAAAGATTGTGAAGCAAAAAAATCCATTCCCCGGTCAATCTGTCCCGTATTCACTTTATCCACGATAACATCAGATTGGAGAATGTGATCGATATTGATATGTCCCCATAGGCCGGTGGAGGAGTCGACGATCTCAATATGTGCAGTTTGACCAACATAATTAGAGACATCCCAATGTTTCCATGCCACATAATCATCGTTGTCGCCAGTACTTTTCCTAACCGTTTCGCCATTTACAACAAGTTTGATGTAAAGCGAGGAAGGTTGGTTACCGCCACCGATCAGGAAGTTTATATAATTCTTATGAATCGTGAAACCAGGAGAAGTTAGTTTGCCTTGTGATTCATTTCCGACATGAAATGAATTGACGAGCCTGGTTCCTAAAAATCCGGAAACCGTTTTTTGGGTGGATAAATTTCCAGAAGCAGGTGAAAAACCGAACGCAGTTCCACTAACGATCCAATCTTCATAATCGGTGCTTTCAAAATCCTCTATTACAATTCCATTAGGCGGAGGGCTCGTCCATGTGAAACGTTCGCCATCAAAATCCCCGATAAAATACTGGGTGGGACGTATTCCTGGTGAACTATGTATAAGCACCCATTTCGGTTTGGTTGTATCATCATCAACATATAACTTAAACAGATCAGGGCATTCCCAAAATCCCCCCGAGATATTTTCGATATTTCCAAAGGAGTGGAGAAGAGTCCATTTTTTGAGGTCGGCGGATTTGTAGAAGCCAATCTTGTTATTAAATCCCAATGCAACAGCCATGATCCAATTCCCGGTTTCTTTATGCCAAAAAACCTTTGGATCCCTGAACTGATTATTATTTGAGCTGATAACCGGATTGCCACTGTAATTAGTCCACGAGAGACCTTCGTCATTGCTGTAAGCAACACGTTGATCTTGTACAGAATGTGCACCAGTATAAATGGCGACAAGTGGCGGTTTTCCGTCAATACCAAATCCGCTTGTATTGTTCCAGTCAACCACGACACTTCCAGAAAAAGCCATAATGCCATTCTGCATTGGGATGGCGACCGGTTTTTCCTCCCAATTGATAAGATCGGTGCTGACGGCATGCCCCCAACTCGTGTTACCCCAAACACTTCCAAGAGGATTGTATTGATAAAACAAATGGTATTTACCATTATAATAAACAAGGCCATTAGGGTCATTCATCCAGTTATAAGCGGGAGAATAATGATAAAGGGGCCTATATAATTCACGACCAACTTGTGCGGCACACGAGATAGCAGTTAAAAGTATAGTTATCAGTATGTTGAGCCTTTTCACGGTTTCCGGATTGATTGGGTTAGCTTATAACGGCGGTCTTATCAGTATATTTCCTAAACGATTAAGGAAGAGGTAAAATACGATAGGAATATTGAAAATACAAGCGTTGCTCATCGGGCAATCCAGAATTGACTTGTGCCGGGTAAGTCGAATAGGAACCCGATACATGCCGATCCATTTTTTTGTGAACTTTAAGGGAAAGCTTTTTCGGTACGCCCGGTAGTTCTATTCAGCTTTTTAAGTTAGCAATGACAAAGATCAGGCGACACTAGGCAAAATCTGCCCTCGAGTAGTTGCCTCCATATTTCTGAAATGCTTCATCTTTAAAAAATTCAGAACGATAGCATTGGTGACTTTCAAAACACATAATGCCATAAAAAACACCACGAACAGTATTAGCGACTTATCATTGTGGGTCGCTATTAAGACATAAAAGATCCATCCGATAAAAAGTATTGAAGACGACAGCAATGATGTAGTGAATGGTGAATGACGCATTCATGATCATCAATATACGCTCTTGACCATTCACCACTTTATCGTTTCTTTGCCGCATGCCGCAGGAAACATTTAGCTACCAGCACCTTTTTGATTTTACCAAAGCAATCCTTCAAAAGATCGGGTGCAATGAAGAACATGCAGCAACCTCAGCTAAGGTTCTATTGTCCGCTGACCTGCGTGGCATAGATTCACACGGAGTAGCAAGATTAAGTGGCTATGTAAGGTTATGGGAAGTAAAAAGAGTAAATACAGATCCTGCACTTAAGATCATTCATGAAACCCCATCTACAGCAGTGGTTGACGGTGACAGCGGCCTGGGGTTGGTGGTGGCGCCATACGCAATGCAAATTGCCATTGATAAAGCAAAAAATGCTGGTACCGGTTGGGTAAGTGTTCAGAACAGCAACCATTTTGGCATTGCAGGTTATCATGCGATGATGGCTTTGCAACATGATATGATCGGTATTGCATTTACCAACGCGAGCCCGTTGGTGTCGCCAACATTTTCTATTGAAAGATTATTGGGTACAAATCCAATTTGTGTGGTGATACCCGCCGGCGAAGAACCGCCTTTTGTTGCTGACCTTGCTACTACCACGGCTGCAAATGGTAAGCTTGAAATATTACAACGCAAGGGTGGTGTCGCGCCAACTGGTTGGATACAAACTAAAGAAGGCAAAGCATCTACCGATCCACATGAATTAAAAGCGGGTGGTGCCTTATTGCCATTAGGAGGCGATCGGGATCATGGAAGTCATAAAGGTTATGCCCTTGGTGCTATCGTTGACATTTTTTCTGCAGTATTAAGCGGCGCTAATTATGGCCCCTGGGTGCCACCATTTCCTGCGTATGTTCCGATGCCCGATGAACAACCCGGGAAGGGCATCGGCCATTTTTTTGGTGCCATGAGGGTCGATGCCTTCCGCCCCGCCGAGGAATTCAAAACACACATGGATAAATGGATAAAAAGGTTTCGTAGTGCTAAGACCGTGCAGGGACAGGAAAAAGTCTTGATACCCGGCGATCCTGAAAGAGAAATGGAAGAAGAAAGAATGAAGAATGGAATCCCCTTATTGAAACCAGTTGTTGAGGATCTCAGGTACCTGGCGGAGAAGTTTAATGTTCGGTTTTGTGAAAGGTGAGACGTGAGACGTGAAATGGTTTTGATGGAGCATTCGTTTGACGTTTGACGTCTCACTTTTCACGTCTAACAATTGTTACCTGCTTCAAACCTATCTTTGCCACCCGAAAAAATAATCTTTTCTAAACTCCCCGCCAGAACGGGGATGGAGGTAGTATGAAAGTAATGAAGTTTGGAGGTACATCTGTTGGCAAACCTGAACGAATGTTCCAGGTGGCAGAGTTAGTAACGGCAGGTGACGAACCCGCAATTGTTGTTTTGAGTGCATTGAGCGGGACAACCAATGCATTGGTAACAATCGGTGAGAATATTGCCAAGGGTGATAGGACCGTTGCCAAACAGGAGATCGATAAACTTCAGGCGCATTACCAGGATTTTATTCTGAAGCTGGTGAAGAAGGAGGAATCACTGGAGAAAGCAAAAGCAATCGTTGCTGAACATTTTGAATTTTTGAATATCATTTTGAAAATATCCTTCAGTGAAGCACTTAGTAAGGACATCCTGGCACAGGGCGAGTTGCTTTCCACCAAACTTTTCTGTGTCTATCTTGAAGAGCAAGGGATCGATCATGAATTGCTGCCGGCTTTGGAATTCATGAGTATTGATAGTTATGATGAGCCCCAGATCGGCAGCATTAAGATCAGATTATCACAGCTGATTAAAAAGCATAAGACAAAGAAACTTTTTGTAACGCAGGGTTATATCTGCCGGAACGCAAGAGGGGAGGTGGATAACCTGAAACGGGGAGGTAGTGACTATACAGCATCGTTGATCGCGGCAGCAATCAACGCAAGTGTGTGTGAAATATGGACAGATATTGATGGGATGCATAATAATGATCCGCGTATAGTAAAGAAAACAGTTCCTGTGGAGCAATTGAGTTTTGAAGAAGCCGCGGAGCTTGCTTACTTCGGCGCAAAAATCCTGCACCCCGCATCGATCTGGCCAGCGCAGACCTATAAAGTGCCGGTAAAGTTGCTGAACACAATGCAACCCGATGCAAAAGGAACAACAATTTCTGAGATCTCTGAATCAGTGGGAGTGAAGGCCGTTGCGGCAAAAGATAATATTACAGCCATCAGGATCAAGAGTAGCCGCATGTTACTCGCTTATGGTTTTTTGAGAAAAATATTTGAAGTGTTTGAGAAGTATCGTACACCGATCGATATGATTACGACGTCAGAAGTTGCGGTTTCATTAACAATTGATAATACCGCGCAACTGAAAGACATTTTAAAAGAACTCGAACCATTTGGAACTATTGAAGTTGACAAGGACCAGGTGATCATTTCCGTGGTTGGAAATGAAATTTCACAAACAAAAGACATTATTAAGAGATTGTTTGGTTCAATTGTCAATATTCCGGTAAGGATGGTATCCTATGGCGGCAGTCCTCATAACATCTCATTGCTTGTTTCTGCAAAGAATAAATCAAAAATCCTTCAGCAATTGAATAAGGGAATGTTTGGGTTGGATTAGGTTTGAGGTTGAGGTTGAGGTGTTGTCTAGCCTTTGTCTGAAGCTCAATCTTGTTCTTCTTCCTCTTCACCTCTCAACGTGTAAATAGCAATGGCTCCTCCGCCACTGTTACCAACTCCACCGGCAAACGGTCCTTTGATGACCTTGATCATTCCTATATCCGCTGTCGAAAGTGAATTAAGAAATGATGGGTCCATTCGCATCTCATCCACAAAGATGGCAGCCAATGAACCGCGTATCACGGGAATCCTGGCCCCGCCTCTTGAAACAAAAACCTGTAAACCCGCTACTCTTCCATCAAGCCAATCAAGAATATTAAAGTAAGCCTGTACATTTTCATTTTCTATATCAAAAATGGTCCCGGTGGCAGTCTTAAACAAACCCGATGTGTATTCATCATTTAAGTGTTCACTCCGGGATTTGTGTGAAACCTGCGTTTGAGACATTCCTATCAACGAAGCGATCAACAACCCTGCTATTAAGAATACCTTTTTCATAATCTTTTTCTCCTCTGTATAAAGTTACGAAATGATGCTGTTAGTAGATAGTTAAGATGTTAACAAGAGAAAGATGCAGGAATAGAGAGAATTACATAACAATCAGAAGGCTTTTTGATTTGCGTCGATTATTTTTTCGACGTAAACAGGGATACCTTTTTCGTTAATCCCCTGAATAGTGATTTTATATCGCCCGGAATTATCATTATTAAAGAAAACGGCTCTTGTTTTGTCAATCTCCACTGTCGGTGCAAGAATTGATTGCCATAATAAAACATCTCTTGTATCCGAATCGGGCTGCGGAATGGATTTGACATCGTAATAAGGGATAAAAAAGTTTTTCACCACGTCATAACCTTTTATATTATTACCTGGCAGTGCAGGTTCCCTAAGTGCAGGCCGCATATTTCCACGGGCCGTATATATGGCGATCACTCCGCCACCGCCCCTGCTCATTAGGGAAAACGGTCCTTTGATGACTTTTATCATTGCAATGTCGGTTACATTGACGCTGCTGATAAGGTTGGGATCTGCTACCATTTCATCTACATATAAAGTGGCCTGGGAGCCCCGGATATACGGGACGTACTCTCCATTCTCAAATTGAATGGATAATCCTGCTACCCGTCCCTGTAGCCATTGCAGGATGTTATAATATCCCAGTGCATTCTGCTGTTCATTTATGAAATCGAATACTATTTCATTAACTGAACTGAACAATCCAGAGCTAAGCTGTTCATTCAGTTTTTCAGTAGCTGTTTCGATCTTTGCCCTGAGAACTACTTCCTGCAAAGTTTTGTATTTACCCTGAATTTCTTTTTCCATGGAGACGGCAGACCCGGCCCTTTGTAACCAGGCGGGTCGTTCAACCGGAGTGATGACGACCAATTGAAATGGTGTTTCCGGCAGCACCGGCTGGTACGGAACGAATTGATTATTTCTTTGAAAGTCTATATCGATCTGCTTCGCTGAAAACTTCTTTGTGTTCAATTGGTAATAAATCTTTGCCTCATTCATGAATAGCACATTATCCATGGTGATATTGCCTGCGCTATCGGACATGGCTTGCAGAAATTGCGTACTTGAATCAGGAAAATAAAGGATCAGGTTTACTTCTTCATTTGGTTTTAGCTTTTTGCCTTTCGTTACCTTGCCGGTATAAGACAAATACCGGGGCGGGAGGTTATCGAGAGGGGGATACCTGTTATTAATCAGATCGTCCCAGTCGTAACGCATCCATTTTTCTGAGATCATCAGTGCATCAAGGGCATCAAATTTAACTTTGCCCGGGTGATCAAAATATGCTGCAGCATTTTGTATGGGATTAGCCAGGTCACTGCTTAACCATAAAGCACTAAGAATATTCTCTTGTTGCGGTGGCAAAGAAGATGAAGCATCTTCAACTGCTATTGCATAACTGAGCCAGTTCAGGGAATCCACCTTTAACAATAATTTGTTCTGGGCCCTTGGTTGAAAAGATATTGCTTGCTGTACCAGTACAGAACTATCAAACCCCAGCTTGTTTCGATTGAGAAATACTAAGCGTTCGGCGGCAACCTGAAACGCAGGATCAAGAACGGTTACATGTAGAATACCATTGCCCAGGTCCCGGGTTGGTATACTCATGGCGATCTCAACCGCTGTTCTTCTTAACAAGGCATGGTAAACTGGCAGGTGCTGGATCTCCGCTATTACCTGGTACCCGTTGCCGTTGTCGGGTACACCCCGGAACCGGAGACGGTAAGTAATTGAGTCACCCAGGTCTTCAACTGACAAGCCAACCCCGCTGGTTTTTACAGGAGGCAACGGGCATATTTTGTAATTTCCTAACTCGTCTTTTACATAGACCAGATATTTTTTACTCACCTCCGGCGTAAAGGAAAACAACGCAACGTTCTCGTCAAGCGCGTTGAATTCTCTGATCTTTACCTGTGGCTTATCCTCTTCATAAAGATATCCGTCCCATTTAGTATTCAAAAAATCTGTTGAATACCTTCGAACCGCAACCTTCGTTTCAAGACCACTGACCAGTGAACCGCCTTCCGGTATAGCAGCAGTCTTCCAGGCTCCCTTGTTTAATGAAAGTTTGTTTGGAGAACCCGGGTTATGGATGAGCAATTGCCGTATATATTGAAAGCTGTCATTAAAATTCAGCATCCAGGTTGTATAAGCCCTGATGAAATAAACGCCTTCATCCAATTTACTATCGATATCAATGCTGCCTTCAGAAACGCCTGAGATGATTGGCCATAGTTTCGCGCTAATGAGTTTTTTTTGCGCATCATACAATTCAATATGGAGTGAGGAAGAGATGTATGAAAGTTCATAGCCTGTAAAAACATAACCTTTAAACCAGATCGTTTCACCAGCTACATATGCAGTCTTGTTGAACCATAGGTAGATCTTTTCTTCAGGATACTCATTGTAATATTTGTTTAGAGCGTCTAACGGACTTTGTTGTGAAACCGATCTTGTCGTGATAAAGAGAAAAGAAATACAAAAGAGCAGTAATTTTTTGGTAGCAATGGTTTGCATATTACTAAGTTAAACAACTTAGGATTCAATTTTTGAATTTAGATTTCGGATTTCAGTTGCCCATTTATTAGTTTGACTGATTTAATCTAAAATCTAAAATCCAAATTCTAAAATCTTTATGCTTTCAATCCTTCTAATCCTGGTTCATACTATCAACATGGCATCACCATAGCTGAAGAACCGATACTTGTCCTTGATCGCTTTTTTGTAAGCTTCCATGACGAGGTCATAACCCGCAAATGCACAGGTCATGATCAATAAACTGGTTTTTGGTAAGTGAAAATTGGTAATCAATGCATCGGCAATATTGAAATCATACGGCGGGTGGATGAACATATTTGTCCAGCCTTCGGAAGGTTTCAAAAGCTTTTGCGCAGTAAACGATGATTCAATAGCTCTCATGGTCGTGGTGCCGACCGAGCAGATACGATGACCATATTCTTTTGCACGGTTGACGATTTTACAGGCTTCATCATCAATCCGGTAATACTCAGCATCCATTTTATGTTTGCTCAGGTCCTCTACTTCAATGGGCCGGAATGTTCCTAAGCCCGTATGCAGGGTAACCTCGGCAAAACGGATTCCTTTTATCTCAAGTCTCTTTATCAGCTCACGGCTGAAATGCAGACCGGCGGTGGGGGCAGCTACTGCGCCTTCATGTTTTGCGTATACAGTTTGATAACGTTCCTTATCTTCTTCGTCGGGTTTGCGCTTGATATATTTCGGAAGGGGAGTTTCGCCCAATCTCTCAAGCATGCCTCGGAATGACTCTTCGGAATCTTCCCAGAGAAAACGGATCGTTCTTCCCCGGCTCGTCGTATTGTCAATTACCTCAGCAACCAACTCTTCATTGTCGCCAAAATAGAGTTTGTTGCCCACACGGATCTTTCTGGCCGGATCGACTATCACATCCCAAAGCCGGTTCGGTTTGTTTAGCTCACGAAGCAGGAATACTTCAATCTTGGCGCCGGTCTTTTCTTTGCGTCCGTACATCCTTGCCGGAAAAACCTTTGTATTGTTTACAATAAACACATCCTTGTCATCAAAATAGTCAAGGATATCACGAAAATGTTTGTTCTCAATCTGGCCGGTATGCCGGTGAATAACCATCATTCGGGCATCTTCACGTTTTTTAGCAGGGTTCTGTGCAATAAGGTTTAAGGGAAGATCGAAACGGAATTGAGAGAGCTTCATGGGCTTATTTTGTTTTTTATTTACCAGCTGCCAGGTCTCAAGACGGCTTTTGATTGCCAGGTTATACTGAGCTTGCCGATAGACCTGTTCAACAGCATCATCCCGATGTGTATCGGGATTATTGGACTTTGTTGTTTAATAAGTTTACTGGTGACTATCCGGCAGGCATGCGATCCGGGAAGGGGGAGATTGACTTTCCCATCCGGCCTTACGGCGCCGGGCGGGTCACTCAGTTTTAAAGTGGGCAAAGGTAAAGGTTTTGACCGTTCGCCCATTAATAATTTTTCACATTCTTTGGTGCTAAACATAGTACACAAAAGGTTTTGATTATTTTTATGTATTCGGTTGTATTCAGCATCTTTTTATAACAAAACCCGAACCGTCAACTACTTTATGAAGCGATACTTCGTTCTTACAGCCGCCTTACTGATCTGTTTTTTTGCGCAAAGCCAGGGGAAACCAAAACCCAAAAAATATCCGAGTCTGTTTTGGGAGATCACGGGTAATGGCATGAACAAACCATCATATCTGTTTGGCACCATGCATGTAAGTAGTAAGATCGCATTTCATCTTTCTGACTCATTTTATCTGGCTATCAAAAATTCAGATGTTGTTGCGCTCGAGACCAACCCTGAAACCTGGCAGGAGGATATGGATAGTTTCGATTTTAGCTCTTTCTATGGATCGGGCTACCCCAGGCGGTATGTAAGCTATGGCGAAATGCCCTCTGATTATTTTAATATCAGGACACTTCGCATTGGCAGGTATGAAAAGAAATTAGAGATGGCCATGTTCAGCAAGCCGTCCATGATCAATAACCTTCTTTATCGTAGTCTTTCGGATTATACAAGCGACTTTGAAGAAGACACCTATCTCGATCTTTATATTTACCAGACCGGGAAAAAGCTGGGAAAAAAAGTTGCGGGCGTTGAGCGTTATGAAGAAAGCATGAAGTTAATGGCCGAAGCCTATCGCGATGCCGCGAAAGAGAAAAAGAGAAAAGAGAGAAGTTTTGATTTTGACGAGGAATATTCACCTGCCAAATTGCAGGAGGCTTATCGTGAAGGAAATCTTGACCTGCTTGATTCCATCAACAGGCTGAACAGTCAATCGGACGCTTTTGATGAGAAATTCTTATACCGCAGAAACGAGATCCAGGCCAATTCAATTGATTCGATTCTTAGACGGGCAAGCTTGTTTGTTGGGGTAGGTGCGGCCCATCTGCCGGGCGACAGGGGAGTTATCGAATTATTGAGAAAGAAAGGTTATAAGCTCCGCCCGATCTTTATGAGAGCCCGCGACAGTAGGCAGAAAGATGCTGTAGAAAAAGTAAGAGTGCCCGTGACATTTGCTACGCAAACCGCTGAAGACGGGTTTTATAAAGTGGACATTCCCGGGAAGTTTTATCGTTTTGGAGATGGATTTTTTTCGGATCAGCAGCAATACGCCGATATGGCAAATGGCAGCTTTTACATGGTGACGAGGGTGAAAACAAATAGTCTTTACTGGGGGCATAGCAATGGAACCGTATCAAAAAAAATTGACAGTTTGCTTTATGAGAATGTACCCGGTAAGATCCTGAGCAAGATCGAAATCACACGTAATGGGTATAAGGGGTTTGATATTACCAGCAGAACCCGAAGAGGTGATTTTCACCGCTACCACATTTTTATCACGCCATTTGAAGTTGTTTTTTTTAAAATGGGAGGTAATGGGGATTATGCAAAGCTTGGTGAAGAAGCAAAGAAATTTTTTGGAAGCATCCAGCTAAAAGATTTCAAGAATGGCGGATGGAAAAGATTCCAGCCTGTGTATGGAGGGTTCTCGATAGAGTTTCCCCAAACGCCCTATGAATCATTTGGAGATAATATCCAGTATGATGCTGAAGATAAAGCCACGGGTCAGCATTATTCTGTGATAAGAACTGACATTCACAATTATAATTTTGCCGAAGAAGACACGTTTGATCTTGCCCTGATGGATGAAAGTTTTGCTTCAGCCGATTTCATTGAAAAAAATATGGCCCGCAAGCAGCATGTGCACAAAGGGTATCCTGCACTGGACTGCCGGTATAAACACAAAGACGGTTCAACCATATTTACGAGATTCATTATCCAGGGGCCCCATTATTATACCTTGCTCTCTCATGGAAAAAATGAAAATAATGCGGCAGAAAGATTTTTCAATTCATTTGATATAACCCCATTCATATATAAAGGAGCAAAAGAAAGAAAAGACTCGTCACTTCATTTCAAGGTAACAACAACCTGGTTCCCAGAGGAGAAAAAAAACAAACTTGATCTCCCCGATATGGAAACGATGTTCGATGAGGACAGTGATGAAAGTTATTATTTTGACCGGGATGATTATAAAACCAGGTTGATCAGGAATGACACAACGGGGGAAGCTATTTTCGTTAATTTCTCACGTACCTCACGTTATGAATATGATGATAGTGTTACACGGAGAGAAAGAAACAAGTATTTGTTTTACCCTGGTTACGATACATCATGGATCATCCGTAAAACGACAAAATCAAAATTACCCAATGGGCTAAATGTGGTTGAGCAGGTCGTTTCCGATACAAACAGCAGCCGGGCTGTGCTCACCAAAACTTTCTATAAAACCGGATTGTATTTTCAGATATCCACACAAATGGATACGCTGTCACGGCCGTCGGATTTTGTCAAAAGCTTTTTTGAAAGTTTTACTCCAGTGGATACTATGGAGGTGGTCGATCCCTCAGTAAAAAAAACAACGATCTTTTTTGAAGATTTTTTTGGGAAAGACAGCGTACAAAGAAAAAAAGCGATCGGGTTGCTATGGGATGTTAAAATGGATTCAACGGATCTCCCGAACCTTGTCAGGGCGATCAATTCTTTTAAGTGGAGCGAAAAGAAATACCTGGAAAAAAAAGTATCTTTTATCCAAAAACTGGGAAGCATACAGACAAACGCCGCTTCCGATTTTCTCCGGGACGCATACCATGCTGCCGGGGATACATTGCAATTACAGCATACAGCTTTAGCCGCATTACTTCAGCAAAAAACGCAGTATTCGTTCAATATTTTCAGAGACATCATTACTACCGAACCGCCGATACTGGATGATGATAAAGACTCATACGATAATGATTATTCTAATGGACGATTATCTTATCCCCCTACGTCCCGGACGGATTACTATGGTGGCGACTTTATGAGCCAGTTGTATGATTCATTGCAATTGACGAAGACCATTTTGCCGGGTTTACTTCCTTTAATCACACTTGATGATTACAAGCAGCCTCTAATGAGTTTGTTGCGGAAAATGGTGGACAGTAATCTGGTGACCGGAAAAGATTATGAACTGTACTTCAGCAAATTTTTGATCGAAACCAGGCAGCTATTGAAAAAGCAAACCATTGCTGAAAAGAACACTGCTATTGAAAAGGCTGAAGATTCCAAGATGGAAACTAAAGCCGTGGATGTTTATTACCGCAGGGATGCCGAGGAAGATACCGGGAACGATGAACTGATAACGTATGCGACGCTTTTGTTGCCGTTCCGGGAAACAAGCCCTGTCGTAAATGATGTCTTCAGGCAATTGCTTTCATCAAATGATAAACGTCTAAAATATAATACGCTTTACCTGTTTATACAGCATAAAATCCCGGTATCCGATA
>DASTIZ010000176.1:0-7927 GCA_035717045.1 Chitinophagaceae bacterium | reverse complement strand
CCCTCAACTGCTCAGCGGTCTTATGATCTGTATTCTCCTGATTCTTCTTTACGATTAGAAATAAAAACAAAGCATAATCTGTCCTGGAACTTGTATGCAGGAAACGAGTTATTGACACAATCGGCATCTGTCGATTTGGACCTGGCAAATCAGAAAAAATTATCGGACAAACTTCTTGTAGCCTCGCACAAATACAGTACCACCAATGAAAGGATAGCAGTTCCGGTACCGTATAGAAAAAAGATGATCATTAACAACTACAATCAGCTGGAACTTTTTCTTAAAGAATCTTTTTCGATTCAATTCAGGATGTATAATGGAGGCATGGCCTACCGCCTGGGCCTGAGGTTTAAAGATTCCATCATCATCGAAAATGAAAATGTATCATTTGAGCTAAATGAAAATGCCGAAGTGTGGTTTGCCCACATGGATAAGCGACAAAATGCAGATCGTTTTCATACCAGTTTTGAAGCGGTCTATAAAAAGCAGTCATTAGCCGCTATTGCCGATACCATGCTGACTTACTCTCCTGTTACGGTCTCATTGACCAATGGACATCATCTTGCTTTTTCTGATGCCAACCTTTTTGATTATCCCGGCTTGTTTTTGGAAAAGAATGGAAATGTTTTGAAGGGAAGGTTTGCACCTTACCCCGCCAAAGAAAAACTAATTGAAGGAGAATTTCCCCAGTGGGTTGTTGAAGAGAGAGCGGGCTATATCGCCAAAATAAAAGGGACGAGAAAGTTGCCCTGGCGGGCAGTATTAGTTGCAAAAAAAGATACAGACCTGCCCAATAATGATCTGATCTGGTTATTGGGAGACAAATCCATGATTCCCGATCCTTCGTGGATCAAATATGGAAAAGGTACTGATGAGTGGATCATTGGGATCAACCTGTTCAATGTTCCTTTTAAGGCC
Source organism: Chitinophagaceae bacterium (assembly GCA_035717045.1). Classification (GTDB taxonomy): domain Bacteria; phylum Bacteroidota; class Bacteroidia; order Chitinophagales; family Chitinophagaceae; genus VBAS01. The sequence goes on along the minus strand of DASTIZ010000176.1, from coordinate 7,009 downwards.
GGGATCAACACCGCCACGTATAAGTACTACATTGATTTTGCCAAACGATTCGGATTTGACCAGGTAATGCTTGATGCCGGCTGGAGTGATGTGAAAGATCTTTTTAGGATCAATCCCGATATCGACATGAATGAGCTGGTTGACTATGCAAAGAAAAATAATATACGATTAATGCTGTGGACCCTTTGTGCCACGCTTGACAAACAGCTTGACAGTGCATTGAAACAATTCAGTGATTGGGGTATTGCATCCATCATGACCGATTTCATGGATCGTGATGACCAAAAGATGGTAAATTTTTATCATCGTATTGCCAAAGCCTGTGCTGATCACAAAATATCGGTGATGTTTCATGGCGCTTTTCCTCCAAAAGGATTTAACCGTACCTGGCCAAATGCGATAACCCAGGAAGGCGTGTTGGGAGCGGAATGGAATATCTGGAGTGAGTTATGTACGCCGGAACATAATGTAGCCATTGCTTATACAAGAATGTTGGCGGGTCCCCTGGATTATGAACCGGGTTTACTATTAAATGCCCAAAAAGACCAATTCCGGCCGATCGGGAAAAATCCAATGAGTATCGGAACAAGGTGCCATCAACTGGCGATGTTTGTTGTTTATGATAGTCCATTGCAGATCTTCAGCGGGAATCCAAGCCAGGGATTAAAAGAACCAGAGTTTATGAAATTGCTGGGAAGCATTCCAACCACATGGGACGAAACAAAGATCCTCGATGGAAAGATCGGTGAATACATTGTGACGGCACGAAGAAAGGGTACGAATTGGTTCATCGCAGCATTAAACAATAGTTTACCCAGGGATATTACTGTAAAGTTTGATTTTTTAACTGGTGGAAACTTCAAAACAACAATTTGTAAAGACGGGCTGAATGCTCATAACTATGGCTCCGACTATGAATTAACGGAAAAGAATTTTACAAAAAATGATAGTGCCAAAATACACTTAGCTCCCGGTGGAGGCTTTCTGTTAAAAATGGAAACGAATTAAGCAAGTCAAAACATCAATTTCAAACTCATAGACCAGACACTCTTTTATTTATTTTTACCCTTCGCGTTTGAAAAATTAAAAAACAGAGTATGAAAAAAATTTCGACGGCTTGTATCTCTCTTTTATTGATAACTAAAATTTATTCCCAGCAAGCCTCTATTGATTCGGCGTTGATACCAATACCATTTCTTCATTATCAACAGGAATACAATTTTGATAAGAGCACAAACCCTGAAGCCTGGAGCAGGCAAGCACCCGGTTTGCATGTTTCTTTTGCTTCAACTGATGAGTCTTATTTCAGGGCGGAAGTTCCTGTTATAACCGAGACGCAAAAATGGGTTTCTTCGGGATGGAAAGGTGAACGTCTCAATTTCATGTTACTGCTTTGGTCTCCCGATACAATTGAACAGGTAAGGGTTTTGTTTAATGATCTCAAAACTTCAAATGGAAATCTGATCAGGAAAAACAATCTAAAGGCGCAATTGGTTCGGTATGTTATTTCAAATTATCCTTATGGCGCGAGAGAAGTAACATGTGGTGTGGGGCCGGTAGATAAAGCATACCTGATGCCTGACAGATTGGAATCATTTGACCGTTTTAGTCTGCCTGGCAAAACCGTAAGACCTGTTTGGCTTTCTCTCGATATCCCTTCCACTGCTTTGCCCGGTTCATACAAAGGGGAGATTGAAGTGCGATCTGAAAAACAAAATTTTAAACTCCCGCTGGAAATCAATATTCAAAAGCAATCGCTGCCTAAGCCACATGATTGGACTTTCCGACTGGACCTTTGGCAAAATCCCTGGGTGATCGCTGAATACTATAAAGTGAAACCGTGGAGTGATGAACATAAGTCATTATTAAAAAAACATTTGAAATTATATGCGGATGCAGGTGGGAAATTCATCACAACCTATGCTGTCCATTCTCCATGGGCCGATAATTCGTATATGATCGAAGGAAACATGCTCGAATGGATAAAAAAGAAAGATGGCAGTTGGCGATTTGACTACAACATATTTGATCAGTACGTACAACTGGCCATCGACGCAGGCATCGACAAAGCAATTACTATGTACACCCCGATTCCCTGGGGTGACCGGTTCCGGTATATCGATGAAGCTACCGGTAATTATATCACTGAACAATGGCAGGCCACTTCAGCAGTTTTCAAAAAGAACTGGAATATTTTTTTAACCGATCTGAAAAAACACCTGGAAGCGAAAGGCTGGATGAATAAAACTTATCTCGGCATCAATGAAAATGCGATGGAGCAAACCTTATCGGCAATAAAAGTGATCAGAGATCATTCCAGTCAATGGAAGATTACGTATGCGGGTGACTGGCACCCTGAACTTGATCATCTACTTGATGATTATTCATGTGTATTTTATAAAGAACCTTCAGTAAAAGATGTGATCAATCGTTCCGCAAGAAAACAAACTTCAACTTATTATATCTGTTGTACACCTGCTTTTCCAAATACATTTGTTTTTTCACCACCTGTTGAAGGCCGTTGGCTGGGGTGGTATACCATCGCACACGGTTATGATGGAATGTTGAGATGGGCGTATGATGCATGGCCCGCAGATCCTGTTCGCGATGCCCGGCACTTATTATGGCCCGCCGGCGATTCGTATATGATCTACCCGGGCAGTGAGTCAAGCATTCGCTTTGAAAAAATGAGAGAAGGAATAGTCGATTATGAAAAAATAAAGATCCTCAGGGCAAAAGCCGCGGCCTCAAATAATAGTGAAATAAAAAAACTATTACAGCAACTGGATCAGCACCTGCAATCGTTTGTTTCAGAAAGAGAATTCAATAAGGAAAAACTAAAGTCTGATCTGCAAAAAGGAAAAGATATATTAGATCAATTGAGCGAAAAACTAAAAAATTGACTACTCAAAAAATGCTAAGGAAAGCTTTTTCAATCTTTATATTTCAAACCTGGGTGATCCTGTGTTATGGACAAACTCCAAATGTATCGGTCAAAGAATACGATGATTATATTCTTACTCATTTACTAGTGCCGGCAGGTCCTGTCCCCACCGCATTTGATCCAAATGGAGTCTACCCTTACATGAGTTATTCCGGGACATCTGATCGACCTGTTCCCAAAAAATATCATTTCATAGTATTAGAGAATGATCATGTAAAAGCAACGATCTGTCCCGATCTCGGGGGAAAAGTATATTCATTGGTTCATAAGCCGTCAGGCAAAGAAACTTTGTATGTACCCGATGTGATCCGCTATACAAGAATATTACCGAGGTTTTATTTTATTGCAGGAGGAATCGAAGTTAGTTTTCCTATATCACACTCGCCGAGTCAAAATGAGACGGTACTTTATAAGATCGATAAAATAAAAGACAGGATCTATGTTACCTGTGGTGAAAGAGAATTGAGATTTGGCATGCAATGGTCCGTAGAATATTCGCTTGGCGTTAACGATAATTTTTTGACGCAACGGGTCATTTTTCACAACCCGGGCACTTTAGCTTATCCATGGATGTCATGGTCGAATGCTGCATTAGCCGCGGCGCCTGATACAAAATATGATTTTCCGAAAGGAAGGGTTTTATCACATTCATCAAAAATCGATTCTATTGATTGGGAAAACCAGGGACCTAAGACTGAATCGGAGATCAAAGAAATGACCGGTTATTTCTGGAGAACAAAAGATGCGAATGCATTTGGTGCTTTCACACCTTCACTGGGCACTGGCCTCTATCATGTCGCCGACGAAAAAGTTGCCGGCGGGATAAAACTATGGAGTTATGGAAACGACAGTGCATGGTCAGTATTAAGTACAGCGAAACATCAGCGTTATATCGAGATACAGGGAGGACCGATCGGTGACCAATCCATAAAACTGGAAATGCAACCCAAACAAACAAGATGGCATGTTGAGTATTGGTTTCCTACTGATAAAAAACTGAGCATATATGAGATGAAAGTTCCTACAGTTGAATGGAGACCGGTAAAACAAATTCCATTGTTTAACTGGGCGCGAAAAGAAGAAATCAGAGAATGGGAAACATTGCTCAATGCTTATAAGTCAAATAAATTAGTGAACCTAAGAGCGCCCGATATTTATGCATCCCCCTGGCCTCCATCAGGAATGGAAAAATTGGATGAACCGTTTAAAATGGCGATCAACATGTCAACAGGGGATAATAAAACAATCTGGAAATTTTATTACGGTACCTGGCTGGCCGGCCGTGGAAATGAAGAAGAAGCTATAAAAATACTTTCGCAAACTGATCTTGGAATTGCAAAAGCACTACTTGCAAGATTATTAAAGCAAAAGGGAGATATGGCGGGCGCCAAAAAAGCCTTTGACGAAATAAAAGAGAAATGGCTGCAACTACATCCGCAAATAATTATTGAAAGAGACAAAGTACTTCGTAATATCGGCAGGCAAACGATCCCGGAAAGAGAATCCTGGCTGGTTCGGGTGGAAGCACTAACTGATGAATGGGTGATCGAAAGATGGGTTCAGCTATTGATCGATAAAGGGGAATATGTGAAAGCGAAAGAGCTGCTTCTTTCTACAAATTTTCAGAAAGTACATCAGACCTATACCCGCACGGGTTTGTGGATGCAGATCTCTGAAAAGCTAAATATTCCTTTTGAACCTATTCCACCGCAATTGGGTGAGGATCGGCTTGCCAGGTTTGGGGCTTACCGGGAATTCGAATGAGTGATCTCACAGATTTCAATCCGCTTACCGCCACCGGGGATTTGTAGGAAGAATTGGGATCGAATCTCTGTCATCTGTGAGAAAAAAAATATTCGCCCTGAAGAGAAATAAAAAAACGACCCCCCTAGTATACATAAGCAGTCAGAATAATTTTGGGAGGTCGCTTTTATTTTCACCTTGCCTGCCCGGTAGGATTACCCGGCGGGCTCTCGCCTGGGGCGAGATAAAACCAACTATGTTACGTAGACAACCCCAATTTTAATTTCGCTGCTTCAATTTTCCCATCCATACGGGTTTTCCCTGGATCCGCTTCACCAAAAACATGATTCCCACGAAAATAAAGAAGAAAGGACCCAAAAATCCGAACAGCGCCACCCACCTGGTCCCGTAAAATCTCTCCATCGGCCGCTTTAATCTCTCGGCGATGATATACATACTTGGCACCATCAATAAGGTCATGAAAAATGCAAAGGCTAATCCGAATATGATGGTCCATGACAAAGGTCCCCAGAATACTACGCTGTCTCCACCAAAATAAATATTCGGATCGAAATTGCGGAACAATGTTACCCAGTTGATGTTGAACCCGACGGCCAGTGGCATTAGACCAAGTATTGTGGCCAGGGCAGTAAGCATAACAGGAATGATACGGATCTTGCCCGCTTGCACGGCGGCTTCCCTTGTCCGCATACCGCGGTGCCGAAGCTCATCAGTAAACTCGATAAGGAGGATGGCATTTTTCACCACAATGCCAGCAAGTCCCACAATGCCTACCATAACCATGATCAATGGCATGTCCATACCGGTGATGGCATAGCCAAGAAACACACCAATGATGCTGAAGAAGATCTCACTTAATACAATGAATGGTTTACTAAGCGAATTGAATTGCAGAACAAGAATGCCAAATATCATTCCCAATGCAATGATTAGTGCCGTACCCAGGAATCCCAAAGATTCAGCCTGCTCTTCCTGTTGACCCGTTTGCCTGATCGTGATATTGTCCGGCTTGTTTTTGAATGAAGCCAGCGCCTTGCTGATATCGAGGTTCACTTTATTAGGATCGATACCCGGCGACGTAAGATTGGAATAAATGGTGATCAGTCTTTTTAAATCCTTCCTTTTGACTCCACCCAATGAGCTGTTGTAATCAAACTTTACAACACCACTGATCGGCACCTGTCTTACTACGCCGGTATTGAAATCCCGGTAGGTGATCTTCATAGTCTGCAGATCGGTAAGGCTATTTCTTAATTCTTCGGTATACCTCACCTGTATCTTATACTCATCTTCACCGAGTTTTAGTTTACTGGCTTCCCGGCCAAATAATGCCGTTCTTAATTCATTTCCTATCTGTGATGTGCTTAATCCTTCCCTTCTTGCTCTCCCCCGGTCAATCGATAAGGTAAGTTCTGGTTTACTCACGTCCACATCGAGTTTCAATTTTTCAACGCCAAAAACATTTACACTGTCCAGGTATCTTTTAAGATCCACAGCGGTTTTAACAATATCGTCAAACTCTTCACCTACCACTTCAATATTCACCGGCGCACCTGATGCCGGTCCGTTTTGTTGTTGAGCAATACTGACTTCAGCGCCTGGAATTTCTTTTATTTCTTTTCTTAACGAATCCAGGTAGGGTGCGGTCCGTTGCCCATGTCTTTTTTCATATTCAACAAATGAAATTTGAATACGGCCAAGATTAGGTTGTGTGCCCCGTTCGCCCATAAAAGGATCGGTAGCACCAACAGCCACATTTGATATGATCGATTCCACGATGGGATTGTTCTCACCCATTACTTTAAACACTTTGTCTTCCAGCACACGGGTAATACTGTCAGTGGTCTCCGTTTTTGTACCGACCGGCATTTTCAGGTACACATACACAATGTTCGGATCACCCTGCGGAAAGAAATCAGTTTTTATTCTGCCCATGAAAATATTTGCTGCAAGCGCTACGGCCGAAATAATAAATAACCCGAATACAGACGCAACCAGCCACCCGGGTCTTTTTCCTTTTAGTCCCCACCGTAACGACCTTTCATACCTGTTCATCAGGCGGGGTAACACATTCTCCTGGAACCGGTGAATAATATCTTTTAAAACAAACCGGTTAAAGATCACCAGCACCATCATGACCAAAATGAAATTTGCGAAGCCGTGAAACCGGAGCAGGTGCAGCAGTAAGCCAATTACCACGAAGAGCCAGAACCATCGTTTTCTGAACAAAGCAGACTTTGGTTCTTTATCGGGATAATATTCCGGTTTCATAAACGAAACCGCAAATACCGGGTTGATAAG
>DASTIZ010000175.1:0-7483 GCA_035717045.1 Chitinophagaceae bacterium | reverse complement strand
AAGTTGTATCCGGGAGCGAACGATGCCGTCAATTCGTGTTGCTCATAACGGTAGGGGCATTTTGCTTGTTGGTCTGCTGTGATCCTTCAGCGTGACCGGCTGCAAGGCCTGTCCGACCCTGGCGTCTGGGTAAAGGTAATGTAGTTGACATTACAGTCTGTTGTAAAGATTTGTTCGTTCAGCCTGCGCTGCAACTGGTAAGCGACCGCCTGTTGGCAATACCTTGTTGGCGATTTGTTGCTTTTCTTACAATTTATAATAGGGATTGTAAGACCTGGTGCAAGCTTCACCGTTGCAAAGCCCATCCCCGTTTTTTGAGAAAGAATATAGCTTATTAGCGAATGTTAGCCGCAATGTCCTCGTTACGGTTATTTTACATCTCATAAATGTACATCCAGCTCCGTGCGCCATTATCTACTTCTCATTCGCTGGGGTTTGCTGAGCAGCCACAAATATCCACTTGCCTTTTCTTTTTTGAAAACTATATGTACCGGAAACTTCCCCCGTTGTTTTGTTTCCGTCATTTCCAATCCAGGTAGTTTTGTGTCTGCCACTCACAATGGCCAGGTCGCATGATTGAAGAATAACGGGTTCAAGCACGTCATTTGCCAGGAAGTTCTCCAGCATGCTTTCTATCCCCTGTAGTGTAGTAACTATCTTTTGAGCATCACTTGTACTAACTATCTTCTGAGTGCCGGTTGTAGTTATATCGTTTTTCCGTAGAAATTTTCCTTGTGGGTTACTATATCTGAAATCTTCAGACAAACGGTTAATGAAAAACGCTTTTGAATCTCTTTTGAATTCCTCCAACATCCCTTTGAGGATGTCTTGTGTAAATGTCTTTTGCGCAAAACCCACAAAACCAGAAATTATTAAGGCAAGGGAAATGACACATGTTTTCATTGCTTATTGCGTTCCGTCGCCACGTTTGTTTAGGTTGGGAAATTAATATGGCTGCCACGTTCACTGCGCTACCGCAAGTCAAGGTAAAATTTTTTCCCGGGCGGAGCAGCTTAACTTTTTATAAATAGCTGCGTTGACCAGCAGAGGCATAGAGCCGAGCTAAATCTTGTAAGCCGTTTTTCTGTGGCGTCATGAGTGTCATTAAGGCCTGGCCTAGATTTTGAGCGTCCGTCTCCCGCCTCCGTCGGGACACGACAAGTATACTTTCCTTGCTATGATTCTTTGGTCGAGGTATTTATAGAGGATTTCTATTTTTAGTGAGTTGTTCCGCCAGCCCTATGAGAAGTCCTTCGGGACCGCGTATATAACAAAGTCGATACAATTCCTCATATTTAACCACTTCTCCGACGAGCTGCGCACCAATTTTTTGGAGTCTGACAAGCATCTCATCGATGTCTTCCACTGCAAACATAACCCGTAAATAGCCAAGAGAATTTACCGGGGCGTTTCGGTGGTCGGCTACAATGGGTGGAGTTAGAAATCGTGATATCTCGAGCCGGCTGTGGCCATCGGGTGTGACCATCATCGCGATCTCGACATGCTGGTTTCCTAGCCCGGTGACGCGCCCAGCCCATTCTCCTTCTATTGTGGCCCGCCCTTCAAGTTTTAGACCAAGCTCGGTGAAAAAAGCAATGGTCTCATCGAGGGATTCTACCACAATGCCGACATTGTCCATGCGTATTAATTTGTTTTTTGCCATAGCCTTGTTTTACTTATTAATTAAAGTCATGATCTCTATTTCGATTTGCTATTAAATTAAATACATTTTCCGCCCCCTTGTTCAACGGTATCGTCCAACGTAAAAGAATTGCCGAAGTGCAGGAAACAGAATCCCGCCAGGCCTGGCAACTGAAGCCAAATTTATATGTAAAAGTTCATGATTTGCACGCAGCTAAATATTCTAATGTCGGGCTGGAACAGCAGCTAAATTAAAAAATAAAAAGTTGAAAGACACATTCTGTCAGCCCTGGAGTTTACAATACCTGTGTTGTGTGCTGTTGTCTGTAATTACGAAGCCCTACACAGAAATAATTTGAAAATCAAAACAGGTTTTGAAATACAAAGTACTTTACCTAGCTTTGTGCCACAAAGTACTTTGTATTTATAAACGTATAAAGAAAATCCAGGAGAATGAACATTAAAATATTATTGGGTACTATCATCACGCTGGCACTGTTTACCACAGCACATGCACAGACGCTGGACAAAGCAAAACTCGATCAGTTTTTTGACCGGCTTGCTGAAAAGAACAAGGCGATGGGAAGTCTCGCCATCGTCAAAGATGGGAAGATTCTTTACACCCGCGCAATCGGCTATAGCCAGATCAGCGACACCGAAAAGAAACCTTTGACCGTGGCAAACCGATTCCGGATCGGTTCGATCACCAAAATGTTCACTGCCGCAATGATCTTGCAACTGGTCGAGGAAGGAAAATTGAAGCTGACCGACACGCTGGACAAATTCTTTCCGCAGGTACCGAACGCCAATAAGATTACTATCCTGCAAATACTTTCGCATCGAAGCGGTATTCCCAATGTAAGCCGCGAACAGAATGCGCAGGGGAACGTGAATACGACGCCGATGACGAAAGAAGAACACCTCGCCATTATTGTCAAAGCCAGCCCCGATTTCGCTCCGGATACAAAGTCTCTTTACAGCAACTCCGGCTATTTTCTTTTGGGTCTGATCATTGAAAAGTTAACCGGCAAATCCTACGACGCAGCCCTCCAGGAAAAAATCGTCACAAAAATCGGGCTTAAGGATACCTACACCGCTACCGGAAACATTGACGTGAACAAGAATGAATGTCTTACCTATTTTATGATCCCTGGTGGTGACTGGAAGCAGGTACGCGAAACTCATCCAAGCATCCTTTTCAGCGCGGGCGCGATTGTTTCGACGCCGAACGATCTGGCTAAATTCATCCAGGCGCTGTTCGATGGGTTGATCGTGACAAAGCAGAACCTCGAACAGATGAAAACGATGAGGGATGGCGAGGGGGTGGGAATGGTAACATTCGCATTCGCCGGCAAGACATTCTACGGACACACGGGCGGGGCCGACAATTACGGAGCGTGGCTGGCTTACCTGCCGGAGGAAAAACTGGCAGTCGCCTACACCACGAACGCCAAGGTTTACCCGGTAAAAGATATTGTCAGCGGCGTTGTGGACATTTACTACAACAAGCCGTTTCAGATTCCCTCATTCGAATCCATGGCCATCAGCCCAGAAGTGCTCGACAAATACGTCGGAGTTTATTCGATGTCCGGAGCTCCCGCTAAATTTACGATCACCAGAAAAGGTACCATACTTTACGCTCAACCGCCCGGAGCGCAAACGGCTGTTCCGCTCGAAGCAACAGCGCAGGATAAATTCAAGATCGATAATGGCACCGCTACCGGCATCGTCATTGAATTCGACGCTCCGAAAAACCAGATGACGATAAAGCGGGACGGTGGGAATAGAGTTTTGACAAAGGAAAAATAGCCGGAAGATTTAAAAACTAATTTAAGCTGCTCCTGGAAGCATCTATTGAGATCTCCTTCAATCCCTTTTATAGTATAGGTTTATATGTCCTCAATTTGAGATTTCAGGATCGGATGATCGCTCTGATCGCACAACATCCAAAGCGTTTGTGAAGGAGCGGAATTCTTTGTCCATCCGTTCATGTTTGCTATTAGAAGAAAAGCTTTCTTAGCTGATGTTGTCAATCAATTTTCATTATCACGGTAGGGGTTAGATATGGATTATCAAAGGTTACTTTCTCACCAGCTTTCTTGTGGGGAATAGGAAACAATCTTACAGAAAGTGCTTTCGCCGTATATTTTAAAGATAACGCTGCAACGTCAGCAAGTATTCCTTCAATAACCTCTTTTGGTGTGTCGCCCGCTATTGGTACCACGTCTAAACCTGTTCCTGATACTGACGAATATAAAAGAAGCTCCTGAACGCTATATCGTTGTTCAGAAGCTCTAAGGGCTAATACAGTATCTTCTACTACCGGGAGCATCAACCCGGAATAGCCGCATTTTTTTATGTTGATGCTTTTCAAAACATCAGTGATCAAAGCACATCCACTTAATGTAGACGGACTGCCAAATGGCTGCTTTGTATATGTTTCAATCGCTTGTCCGATACTTGCATCCAAACCTGGCGCTGGAGAAACGTCGATGCCGTCATATTTCCACTTGGTAGAAACGGATATCCGTTCGGCAAGCTTTTCAACCGGGGTTAAATTTTTTTCAAGTACTGTTTTCAATACTTCGCTGGCATTCGAAGGATTCGACCGGTGAAATGCTTCGATCAAAAGATTAGGAGTTTCAAGGCCGATTCCAAAACTATTCACGCCTTCGTGGAAAGCAGCGGGGAAAAATGGAGTGTTTGCAGGGCAATTCGCAATAGCTGTGAAGCGGAAATTAGCTTCACCGTTGTTTATTTTTGAAAGTGAGGTGATGACTTCAGATGCTGCTTTAAGAGAACCTCTATGTATTCCTAGTTGATGTGAAGAAATCGACAGATTAAAGCTTATTGTCGTTGTGCTTTGCGCAACTGTGGCAGCCCACTCGCCAATGCCATCCTGATGTTCCTTAGGGCGCAAGACCTGGCCAATGGATAAAAGCGAAATGCCATTTCTTACGGCAATGTCATCAAATGTTTTAAGAAAAGCCAACGTCTCATTCAACTTGTGGCCTTTTAAATAAGTATATAAGTTGGATGTCGCAATACGTAATGTCTGAACTTCATAACCTGCATTTGTAAATTCTTTCTCTGCTTTTTTCAAAAAAGTAACAGCCCTGTTGATGGTTTGTGTATCGGCAAGGTTTTTTATTGTCACTCCAGCGGTAATCGTCCTTATACGAAAATTGAAATTCTTTTCCTGGCCTTGTGCATAGCCATTTGAAAAGAGAAAAAGGAGTAGTAGTAATTTTCTGTTTACCATAAAGTCAATTTCTAAATATTACATAACGTTCCGGGCTTTGTGCGGCAGGCGGGACACAACAAATATATTTGTATTTCTTTTCTTCTGATTTCGTTTTTAGTCCGCCAAGTGAACAACTTCCCATTGCTCTGTTATTTTGCCGTCATTAAGTCGATAAAAAAACATTTGTTGATAAAGCACTTTTTTTTGAGCCGGGCGCAGTCCAAACATTTCGCTTCTTGCATTGCCCGTCGCCGTTGTATTCACTGCAACCATGTCCTCCTGAGTCAGCATGTCAATCGTGTAATGAACCTCAGGAATAGCGGTAAAAGCCATCGTAAAATGGCAACGTGTGCGCTATCCTGACTGCCGCGGATATCTTTCTGATTGGCTTTGTGATAAAGTTTAATATGAAGAAATAGAGCTGGGTACCTGCTTGGATGCTGTAAAAACATACCCGGCCAGGACGATCGTTCGCATTCCCGGTTCACCGTTAATTCCTTGGGCCGGGAGTTATTCAGTCAGGAGTATTTTGGTTTCGTGGCTGAGGAGAAAAATAAATGACATATTCTCTCTTGATAAGTCCGGTATCAGGCTGTGAATTGTCTGATTCGACCATTATTACAGCCCCCTCCCGCGTCCAGAATTGAAACATTTTAGAAGTTTTGGGATACGACGCCACTCCGCGAATTCTCAGGCATTCGAAAGCCAACCCTCCGGGAAGCAACAATGTGCCATAGCCGTCAACGTGTTCCGAGTGGGAACTGGTATCTGAGGATGTTTGAGTGGGTATGCCGTTAACGTATGTCGTATCAACAACGACGATATTTGTTGCACTAAAACGGTTATTGTACCTAACCGGAAACCTGAGCCATTCCGCTGCAGGAATGAAATGCTGGTACCGCTCAGTTGTATCTGAGAAAATTCTACCTCTTCCTTCCCGATAAAACTTATTGTTTGAGAATGAAAACACGGGATACATGGTACCTCCTTCTTCTTTAGCGGCCACGGCGTGTGAAGTGTATCGTGACGCCAGTTGTGGAATTTGGCTGACAGAAACGATTTCGGAACTATCGTACATGACAAATGGGAGAGTACTGAAATCATAGACGTTGGGCCCACCTGTTTTTCCCACATTGACCGGGTGACTGGTACTATCCCAAAAAAGTTGCGCAGTCCTGCCAGGCGCAAAAATTGCTTCAATCTGATGTTGTGCAATGGTGATCGGTAGTGGTTTACATCCCGCAATGATTATCCATGAGAGCAGGGCGAGCGACAATAGTAACTTCTTATGTTGCATGACGTATATTGTTTAATATGAAACGATATGGCAGCTAACACAGATAGTGACCGATCTGCCTTGGGACGTTCTGAGCACATTTCATGTGCTTAGAATTGTTAGATTTAATTATTTGGTTACAATTAATTTTTATTGCAGGAAATTTACTGTTGACTGAAATTGCAGAAAACAAACTCCTGCATTTACTTCCCCGGAATTCCACACCAATTCATTTCTCGTGGGTTTAAATTTTTATTAGCAAATATTGAAACCAATCTTCCGTTCACATCAATGATTTTGAGAGAAACTTTTTGGGATTGCTTCAGAAATAAGTAAAGGACAAATGAATCTAATACAGGATTCGGTGAAATAGCAAGCGTGGAAAATCTCCCATTGGGTTGTTCATTTGCTAAGCGGGATCGCCCGCAATCACAAGGATAAATACTCCATCCGGTCGGAATTTGATTCGGACTAACACATTTGGAGACGCAGTTATTTCCCAAAGGCGGTCCTACACATTTATAAACACGAATTTTATTTCCATTGCACGGCTGGGCATTTACGAATGTCAAAGAAAGCATCATTAGAATGATGAAAGAAAATAGTTTTTTTGTGGTCTGCTTATACATTTTGTTTTATAATTAGTGATTATCAATATATTGATATTTAATTCAAATTGCATTTAGAAAAACAGCCGGAATATTGTAATGATGATGCCGCATAAAACATCTGGAATAAAATTAAACAAAGACTAGGCATGAGGCATGTCTGTTCGGCTCAATTATCTGTCAAAAAAATTCAGTCAGGAATTTTTTGAAGAAGATTCTTCTTTGCGATAATTCAGCGGAGAGGTGCCAAACCGTTTCTTAAAAAGATGGCTGAAGTGCGTACTGTTTTCAAAACCGCTTTCAAAAGAAATATCGGTTATCGGCTTGTTTGTATTTAGGAGTAATTTATGAGCATTATTCAGTTTTTGTATCCGCAGCCATTGTCCCGGGCTGGTTGTATACACTGAAACAAAATGCCGCTTGAATGAAGATAAACTAAGGTTCAACATTTTGGCATAGTCTTCCAACGAAAGGTTATACAGGCAATTGGCCTCCATGATCTGTTGAAATGGATCATAATGCGGGCTGTTGAATTGCTGCAGGTATGCTTTCAAATCCAGGTTATCCGGGTCACTAAGAATGGTCATTAAGACCTCCTGGAACTTTAATTCCAGCAAACTTTCCGATGGTTTATTTTTTGAATAAAAGTAAGGGATCACAGATTCGATATAGCCGCTCATTACATCATTTAAATGAAGGGGAATAATTAGATCA
>DASTIZ010000174.1:0-4298 GCA_035717045.1 Chitinophagaceae bacterium | reverse complement strand
ATCGCGAAGATCGAATGCCTTCAGTGTGCTAATTGCTGTAAAAATTATTCGCCAAGATTTAAAACACCGGATATCAAACGCATCAGTCGTCATTTGAAGATGCGGGAATCGGAGTTTATCGACAGGTACCTGGTCGTGGATGAAGATGGAGATTTTGTCGTGAATATAAAACCATGTCCTTTTCTGGGGACTGATAATTTCTGTTCAATTTATGAGGAACGTCCTTCCGATTGCCGCCGTTTTCCTTATACTGATGAGGACGTGATCCTGAAACGTAAAGAGCTTACCCTAAAGAATTCCACGTTTTGCCCGATCACCTATTATGTGCTTGAGAAGTTGATAGAAAAAGTATAAGCAATCATGATTTGTTTGCTGGTGTCAGCATAGTCAATACGCATTGCCATTTCCTTCCGGTTTTCATGAAAATGCTGGTAGACCATTCATACAAACTAAATTCCTGCCCGTTAAATTTTCCGGCACTGGTGCCGCGACTTACGAGGATTCCGGTATTGCCATAAATAATGATATTGTCTTCGTCGGAATCCATCCGGCTATGAGTAAGCGCTCCCGATGAGATCATTTGTAAGAAAGTCGATTTGGGAGTAATACCGTTGGAACCAATAATGATCCAGGTATCGGACATGAATTTGCCGATCTCATTGACATCATTACTAACCATTGCCTGGTCCCAGCGTTTGGAAAAGTCCAATAGGTCCTTCTTATCTGTTCCCATAAAATTACTTCGAGATTATCCCTGAAGACCGATGCTGATGCATTGTTTTTTTCTTATCAGGTTCGTTAATTGTTATTGATAAAAATTTTGAATTGTGCACATCGTCCAATACCACCGCCGTCCTGTAATCTTTTTTGCCGCATGTTAGCTTAATATTTGTAAACTCAATCTCCCTTGCATGACGGATGTAAACTCCCCATGCAGGCAATTCAACAAACTTTGAGAACTCGGGATAAGAATCCGGTATCTCGGGAACCTTATCCAGGTCATTCAGTGAAACTTTTGCAAACTCAGGATTTCCTCCACCAGGGTGCTTTATTTGGATATTGTTTAAGGAAACATTCCTGATAAGCTGACCAGGCAACCCTGCAATAATGATCGGGGGAGAAACATTTCTTGGCATATCTTCTATCGGTCCTTCATATTCGTAACCGGCATCGGGTTTGGTGGCAGCGATCTCAGCAGTTACATTTTTTATCCTGATATTTTCCAGCCGGCTCTTTTTCCCTTTTCGCCGTTCGCCTAATCGCAAGAAGATTGCATGTCCGGTATTCAGTACATAAATACTATCGGCTTCCACATTTTCCAAAAACCCTCCATCCACCGCTTCCAACGCAATCGCTGAACGATAAGTGTCAAAGACCCTGATATTTATCAGCTTAACGTTTTTAAACCCCCCGAGTGATGCGGTCCCAAACTTTATTCCATTGGCGCTGGAACGAATTGTGCAATTTCTGACAACAACGTTTTGGCAAATAGCGCCTGTTGAATCATGGGATTTAAGGCAAATGGCATCATCATCAGCGTCGAAATAGGAGTTCGTGATGGCAACACTATCGCAATCCACGATATCAATTCCATCATTGTTCCAGAAAGCACGGCTATCGACAGTAATGCTATCCACTTTTAGATTCTGACATTGATCATAAGTTTGCACCCAGGCTGCTGCATTTCGCATGGTTACACTTTTTATCAAAACGTTTTTACATTCACGGAAATAAATAAGCATTGGTCGTATGGGTACCTCGGGACGATCATTGCGAAAAAGATCCTTAATAAGACCTTTATGGACCAACTCAACAACATTCCTTGCTACCTGTCGGCCTTGCCCATCAATAACTCCAATCCCGGTGATTGCCACATTCTCCTGGTTATGACATAGTATCAATGCTGTTAACCCTTTTCTGTCATAATCCAGCGGATTCAAAGCGCCCAATAATACAGCTCCTTCCAGTAAATGGATCGTAACATTTGATTTGAGATGGATCGAGCCGGTTAGAAATCTTCCGACATCAAACACCAACCTGCCACCGCCTTGCTCGTGAATATAATCGATCGCGAATTGTATGGATCGGGTATTGAGTGTAACGCCATCGGAATAAATGCCGAATAAGGAAGCGGGATAGTCCTTAGCTGCGCCTTGAAGGCATTGAAGGCTAATAATAAGAGCAATGAATTTTTTTTTCACAGCAAGGATTTTTTTTGGAGTTGCTGAACGAATTTATGTAAACTTATCATTAACGATAGTAAATTGTCAACGTATCGATCAGCCCGCCGCAATGTCGTGTCATATAACCAATAAACGCTTCAAAAATTTTTCCCTCGTCGACACTGGATTTTGACTGCACTTTTGCAAACAAAATATTTTCCGGTGCAGTTGTCACCGTTACCCAACCTTTAAATTTCACATGTTTCCATTTGTTTTTAGACTTTGAAAAAGATGTTCCTTTCCCCCGCAATGAACGTTCTTTTGCGTTAAGAGCAGAAATAATTGTTTCGTTGTTGTCAGCCCTGGGATTCGCTTGAATAAGTTTCATGTTTTAAAAGTTTATTTTTTTTCAAACTGGGTCTTCACCAAATACAAGTTGTTAATCCTTATCCTGGGAGTTGAAAAGTCACGCATTAAATACGAATTTATGGAAACTTACTCTGTGCATCACTGGCTCTGTGGCTAATATTGCCAATGAGCCAGTGATGCACAGAAATCAGGGGGATGATCGATTTATTTGGTTACCGGTATCTTACTCAAAAAACAATTGGCGCTGTTGCCAGCAATCCAGAGGTGCCGCATTTAATTGCAGTCGATTTCCAGCCATGATCAACACTATTTTCATTTTAGTGCGTCAAACTGTGACCTGACAATCTCTCACTTTATTTAACCTTCTTATTTGTAATACACCTTTTAATTTCCTGGTTTGTATATTCCAGGCTCTCGATCACAGACGGGTAGGGTTCTCCGAGTGTATTGTAGTCGAGAAGATACCGGGTATAGATATCATGTATCTTCTTCAAATCTTCCGTTGATTGATCGGTATAGATCTGCTGCAGGAAAGAACTGTCATGATCTTCTTTATGAGATCTGTATTTATCAATCTTGACAAGATCTGAAATCAGAGTGATTTTAGTCTTTTCGTCGCTCATATATTAGTGGTTTTGGTTTAAGAGTTTTGTTTCTCCATCACCTCATCCCATGCCGCAGTAAGTGGTCTGATAATTCCATCACCTTTCCATTCTCCCTGCCCCGGGAATGAAGCAGATTTAAGAAAGGCTTCTTTTGTTTTGCCGGCTTTTACTTCTGCTTCTGCAAATTTCAGAACAGCCTCGAGATAATCGGCAAATTTTTTCAAATCATCTGCCTTGCCAACGATATTTTGGCCCTCGGCTGCGTGACCAAAGATGTAAGTCGTGTTGCTGTCAAATCTTCGTGTGGCCTTGTGCAAGACTCTTATCCAGTTCTTAATATTGGCACCGGAGCTACGGTCCACAAAGGGATGCCGACGGTTGAACATAAGATCACCCATATGAACGATGTTGGTATTCTCAAAATGAATAAAACTATCGCCGTCAGTATGGGCAGGTCCCCAGTAATAAAGCGCAATGCTTTCGTCGCCCACGTTCTTTTGCCATTCTTCGGAATATGTTTTGGTCGGCAATAATTGTTTGTCAAGATTCTTACTATTGACGGCCACCCTTTTTTGATTCTTTTTTGAGTTCTCATGTGCCAGCACATGTTTTACCAATCCTTTGAATGAAATATTACCCGCTGTATGGTCACCATGATGATGCGTATTGATCAGGTATTTTATTGGTGTTTCTGTTTTCTTTTGTAATTCACTGATCAAATGTGGCGCAGTAGTGGGAAACTGGGCGTCGACGACAACAACTCCTTTTTTATCGATCATAAAGCCGATAGTACCACCACTTTCCGTAAACACACCGATCTTATCGGTCATCATATGAAACATAAATGGCGCGGCTGCTGCATTTGGTTTTGGCAAGAATGCGGAAAAAATGTTTTGCTGGGCCAGGGTGAGTGCACCAAATGTAAGTGCCGTGTTCTGGATAAATGATCTGCGATTCATGTTGTGGTGTTTATAGGTTTTTAGCTTACGGTGTATCGTTGATAGTTTCTGTTTATCGGCTTTAATGAAATTAGTAAATAAAAGTGAATGATTAAATCCAGGTTTCCTCGTCATTGCGATCGCGCCAACGGCGGGAGAAGCAACAGGGGACAGGGAGCCCGGAATCAATACTCAAACTTTCTAAGCGTCGGCGCCTTTATCCA
>DASTIZ010000173.1:0-3748 GCA_035717045.1 Chitinophagaceae bacterium | reverse complement strand
TATCATCGTCCGTTGCGACGCTTCCGGGCATGTCGTTTCACGTTTCACTTTTCACCTTTCCCTTTTCCCTTTTCATCTTTCACGGCTCACGGCTGTCGTCCTGCCTCTGCCGGCTTTGCAGCCTTATCATATTTTACTTTTTTACCTGCATGTTTCTGTACTTGTCCCGGCCAGTTGTTGTTTGCTTTCATTACATTGCCGGGAATATCTTTATGAAATTGTTTGTAGGCATCATCTGAATGTTGAAGGACCAGTTTGCCATCAATAATGTCGAATATTTCAGGATTGATGGGGCGGAGTTTATTCAATGCCATTGCATAACCACAAAAGGCACCGTATTGCGGAGCAAACATTTCCGGGTGATCTTTGAACATAGCGGCATTTTGTTCAGACGAGAACCAGTAGGTGGCCCCATTATACCTTGCGAAAAATTTTGGATCGCCTTTGACAGCTTTCATTTCCGTGAAATAAGAAACCGCATCGTATCCTTGTAATGTCACACCATCCGCATCGGTATTATTCAAGAAAGCCTTCTCTTCATCAGTTGTTATTTGTTTGCCGTGCTTTGACGAAACGGCGGGCCAGTATTTATCAGCTTTAACGATATTGCCAGGCACATCTTTATTCCAGCCTTTCACTGCACGCTCGTTGTGTTGAATGAATAGCCTGCCATCGACGATGGAGAAAGTATTTACATCGATCGGTGCTATGCGTCCGAGCGAAACTGCGTAGGCACACCAGGCACCAAATTGTGGCTTATATTTTTCAGGATTGGCTACGAACAGGTCCAGGTGGTCCTGCGATGTGAAATAATAAATAGCATCCTGGTATTTGTATTGAAATTTTGCATCTCCTTTTACCGGTTTATTGTCTGTAAAAAAGGCTACCGCATCATACCCGTCGAGGATCACGCCACTGGCGTCCACATTATTAAAATTCTTTTGCGCATTCGTTGTCATACTCAGAATTCCGGCAGCAACAACCAATAAGGCAAGGCGAACTAATAAGCCGTTTGTGTTTTTGGCGATTGCTTTCGTATAGATCGTCCTGGCTTTTAATTCCCGCGTTGATAAAGTATAATTTTTCATTTGTAAAAATTTTCACCACAAAGAAACCTGGCAACGCTACGATTCCGTGTCCGTTGTTTTACAAACAGGGTCGGTTAAAATAAAAACAGCCCGGTGTTTGTCGGGCTGTTTACAGATAAAGACTCAATGACCGAAGTATCTATTTCGAAGCTGTAGGTGAAGCGGGTTTATCAAACTCAACTTTTTTGCCCACACGGGTTGACTCCAACCCGGGCCAGTTTTTATCTGCTTTTGTAACACTTGCTTTCAGATCCTTATTGAAAAGATCATAAGCTTCTTTTGTATGTTGTAATATCAGCCTTCCATTTTCTATCTGGTAAATAGTTGGATCGACGGGGCGAAGTTTACCAATGCTGACTGCATAACCACAGAACGCGCCATATTGCGGTAAGTATTTTTCCGGATTTGATTTAAACAGAGTTTCATGTTCTGCCGAAGTGAACCAATACGTGGCACCATGATATTTAAATTTGAATTTGTCGGATCCTTTTACAGGCTTGTCATCAGTAAAATAAGCTACGGGATCATAGCCTTCAATAATGACCCCTTCATCATTCAGATTAACGAGATAACCCTCAGTAGCAGTAAACACCGGTTCTTTTAAAAAGAAATACCAGACAGCAATAGAAAGAAGTATTACTCCGGTTGCAATAAAGATGATCTTTTTCATGATTACTTTTTGACAAAATAACACTCAGCCAAACGAAATTGCTGTCAGAAACTTTACAATTAAGTATAATCTACCCACTTAAAAAAAAGAAGTCTTGTAAAGTAAAAATGGAATTCAAAAAGCCCGTCAAAGGAGACGATTCCTGGAAGATGATCTGATACATTCCGCCAAAACCTTATGATCGGTGATGTTCCTGTTTGATTCCAGGATTCAAAAAACCTGCCGACCAAAAATGAATTGGCTGTAAATAAAGTAAACATTAAAAGCCTCAGTTTGTGACTTCCTGTGAATACGGCCGGCTGCGCGATTTTCTTAACAACAATATGTGCTAGACGAGTTCAGGATGAATTGAGCAAATGGATCGTTTATACTATCTTATTTTCCAAAACAAAAAAGTCCCGAGTAGAAACGTCGGGACAAACAATCACATGAGAATAAAAATAAATAGTAGCTGTAGGGGGAGGGTTCGAACCTCCACGGAGCAGTTAGCCAAAGTGCAAAGTTTAGTGGTCAACCCTGGTCGGCTGGATCCCGATTTTCATCGGGATAACGTCGGCTCTACACTTCGTTTATCCTGTGATCTCCACCCCCGAGACGAGAGGGCATGTCTGCCGGGCTTACGCCATTTCATCACCCCACAGTATAGGTAAGAACTCGTTTAAAAAATCAATAATGATCGGTATTGATAGAACAAAAATAGGGCGATCAGCCATTTCATTCCAAAATATTCAATGATTATTTTAAAAAATTAGAGAATATTCAATAATATTGACATTATTTGAAATTATTCAAAAATGACTTATGGAAACAACCGCTAAATTAAATCTTGACAAACTCGACCACCAGATCATTCACCACATGATGAATGACGCCAATGTTTCCTATGCGGAGCTTGGAAAAAAATTCTTTGTGTCTGCGGGGACTATTCATGTGCGTATAAAAAAATTGCAGGATGCCGGGATCGTTAAAGGAACGAGGTTTAATGTTGATTTTAAAAAACTGGGCTATGATGTGATAGCTTTTATCGGGATTTATCTCAAAGAAAGCTCCATGTATGATGCCGTGGCCAAAGAACTTAATAAGATGCCCGAGATCGTTCGCCTGAATTATACTACCGGGAATTACAGCATGTTTGCGGAAGTGGTTTGCCGCGATATTGGCGAGCTCAAAATGGTATTGCATGATCAGCTTCAAAAAATAAAAGGGATTGAACGTACAGAAACGTTTATTTCCCTCGAAGAAAGTTTTAACAGGACAATCAAAATTTCATAAAAGCTGCGATCGGTACTGCCGTCAGACGGCAGAATATTGCTAACTTCGGCGTTCAATAAAAACGGCCAATATGAAAAAAATCCTGGCAACGGCATTCTTGTTATCAGCGATCGTTCTCGGTATAGTGAGCTGCTCAGACAAAGGCGGCGGTGGGGGCGGAGGCGGTGCATCTGAAGCGAATCTCGTCATTATCCTCAACCCACCGGCAAATTCAGTTCAGCCCGCCGCACCGCAGACCGATTTCCCGTTGACTGTTTCTATAACCTCTGCCATGCCGCCACAGGGAGTAACCATTGATGTGAAAGCGGCACCCGAGGGATCAACTACAAACTTTTTTACAGAAACCAGGTCTTCAACATCGGCCACCAACAATTTTACTATCACCAGCACGCCGGTTGGAGTTGTTTGTGTGGTAACGGTAACAGTTACATCTAAAACGAAAGCAACAAATACGGTAACAGCATCCTATCGCTATTCCAGGAAGTGATAGAAATAAATACTACAATCAATGCGCTGCTTCCGGCAGTGCATTTGTTTTTTATACCTACAAAAGTTTAGTTTAATTATTTTACGGTTCTTCCTTTCCATTCAAAGCTTCCAAAAGTGCCGAGCCATCCCGCGGTCACTGTATAAACAATATGCAGTAGCTGAAAAAGCGGAAAGAATCTTAATAATTGTTGCTTATCATAGAATGTGGCTACAGGGTAAATAAAAATTA
>DASTIZ010000172.1:0-5099 GCA_035717045.1 Chitinophagaceae bacterium | reverse complement strand
TTTCCCCGCGTCGGCAGAATTATTTTTCCACGTGGCATCCGCTTCAATGGCCAGCCGCTGTGCCGTATGTATCGCAATACCCCATGCGCTTTCAGATGCAGAAGTCGTGATCACAAAACCGTTTTGAATGACTTCGGGTTCCATTAAACACCATTCCAATACCTGGTACCCACCCATACTCCCACCCATTAGTAATTTTACTTTATCAATACCCAATTCTTTTCGGACAATGATAAAGGCATTTACCATATCCCTGATCGTAACAACAGGAAATGAAGCATAATAGGGTTGATTGTTTTCAGGATTGACCGTTAGCGGCCCACTGCTCCCATAACAACTTCCAATCATATTTACGCAAACAATAAAATGATCATTTGGATTGATCACACAGTTTTCTCCAACGATACCCGGCCACCATTCAAATACATTACTGTTTGCCGTTAAGGCATGACAAACCCAAACAGCATTGTCTTTCTTTTCGTTAAGTTGACCATAAGTGTGATAGGCAATAGTAAGTCCCGGTAGGACTTTACCACTCTCTAATTGAAAAGGTTGTTGTATTTGAATTGTGTTCATGCGATTTCGGCAAAATTCAATGTGAGCCACAACTTTTCAAAATATAAGTTGATATAATTTGAGATCGAGTCATTCAATTTCAACTTTTTACCAAGCCAAATAAATCCTAGATTTGCAATTCGCAGTTGTTAAATGCATTCGGGTGGTGGCGCAGCCCGGTAGCGCACTTGTATGGGGTGCAAGTGGTCGCTGGTTCGAATCCAGTCCACCCGACAAAGTCAAGGGGTCATCCCGATTCAATCGGGATCCACCGGACAAGATCAAAGGGTAGTCATATAAAAGTGTGATTGCCCTTTTTTCGGGCAGTAGCGCAGCCCGGTAGCGCACTACGTTCGGGACGTAGGGGTCGCTGGTTCGAATCCAGTCTGCCCGACCAGCTCTGAATTTCAGAGCTTTTTTATTAAATTCCCATCTTTCGTAATCAAAAAACAACCTTTATCTTCGCCGCTTAATGAATCTCCTCATTAAGAATGCGCGGGTAGTTGACCCCAACTCTCCTTTCAATTCTCAATCAGCAGATATTTTTATTGAAAACGGAATTATAAAAAAGATCGGTAAGGATTTATCAAACAAAGCTGAGAAAGAGATTTCAGCTGAAGGTCTCTGTGTCTCTCCCGGCTGGGTTGATATGTTTGCCAACTTTGCTGATCCCGGTTACGAATACAAAGAATCTATTGAGACTGGATGCCTGGCAGCTGCTGCCGGAGGTTTTACTGATGTGCTGGTTATTCCCAATACCAAACCCGCGATAGATACAAAAAGCCAGGTTGAATATATTGTTCAGAAAGCAAGATCAACTCCGGTAAATATTTATCCTATCGGCGCTGTTACCAAACATACCGAGGGAAAAGAGCTGGCAGAAATGTATGACATGAGAACAAGTGGCGCTATCGCTTTTGGTGATGGCATCAATTGTATTCAGTCAGCAGGATTACTGGTAAAAGCATTGCAATATGTAAAAGCCTTTGGCGGCCTGATCATCCAGCTGCCTGATGACAAAAGCATCAATGCACATGGATTAATGCATGAAGGAATTGTTTCCACACAAATCGGATTGCCGGGCAAACCTTCCATGGCTGAAGAAATAATTGTGGCAAGGGACATCAAGCTGGCAAGATATGCAGAGTCAAGACTCCATTTTACTGGAGTATCTTCAAAAAAATCACTTGAATATATTGGGCGCGGAAAACAGGGCGGAATCAATGTGAGCTGCTCGGTGACTCCCTATCATCTTTATTTCACGGATGATAACCTGAAAACTTATGACAGCAATTTAAAGGTAAATCCACCAGTGCGGGATGCAGAACACCGCGATGCGATCAGAAAAGCGGTTGAAGATGGAATCGTTGATTGCATCGCCACGCATCATTTGCCACACGAAGCGGATAGTAAAGAAACCGAGTTCGAATATGCAAAAAATGGAATGACCGGTTTAGAGACTGCATATGCTGTGCTAAAGACATCATTACCCGCTTTGAAAGAAGAGAAGTGTGTGGAACTTTTATCAATAAATGCAAGAAAGCTCCTGGGATTAACGTTAGCCACCGTAAAAGAAAATGAGAAAGCCTGTTTGACTTTATTTTGCCCCGGCGCTGAATGGACCTATGAAAAAATTATTATCAGGTCCAGGTCAAAGAACTCCCCTTTTATCGGGAAGAGACTTACCGGTAAAGTGATCGGGATAATTAATAAAGAGAAGGTACATTTGAACACTTAAACACTAAAACCATGGAAGAAAACAAGATCATTTCGCCGCAGATTAAGGGGATCATGATTGCTTTAGTACTGATCATCCTTAGTATTGCCGGTTATTATTCCGGACTTGGGTTCAGCAATTGGTATAATTGGATTGTGAATGGTGTGATGGTAATAGCCCTGATCATCGCGTGTGTTCATTTTGCCAACCAAAAAGAAGGATTTGTCACTTTTGGAAAAGTGTTTATGCATGGTTTTTTAACGACCATCGTTATTATTGTGATCATGCTCGTGTATACTGTTATTGCATTTAAAGTCCTTTTCCCTGACATGCAGGAAAAGATCTTTGAAATGCAGACGGAGCAGCTGGAAAAGCAAGACCTGGGTAGTGAACAAATGGAACAGGCTACGACTATGATGAAAAAATTCTTTTGGCCATTCCTGATCATGGCAATCATATTCGGCAACATGATCTTTGGCTGCATCGCTTCACTGATCGGTGCCGCAATAGCAAAGAAGAACAAGGTAAACCCACTTGATCAATTTCCGAGGTAATGGATATTTCAGTTGTAATACCACTTAGAGACGAAGAAGAGTCACTGCCTGAATTGGCAGAGTGGATAGGTCGTGTGATGAAAGCACACAATTATCGTTATGAAATTATTTTTATCGATGACGGCAGTACAGACAACTCATGGAAAATAATTGAACAATTAAGAAGCAGGGATCCATATATCAAAGGCATTAAATTTCAGCGTAACTATGGAAAATCAGCAGGACTGAATGAAGGTTTTCGGGCCGCCGACGGCGATGTAGTGATCACGATGGATGCAGATCTCCAGGATAACCCTGAAGAGATCCCTGAATTAAGAAGAATGATAATTGAAGATGGCTATGACCTGGTTAGTGGATGGAAGAAAAAAAGATACGACAACACGTTCACAAAAAATATCCCTTCGAAGTTTTATAATGCTACTACAAGATGGATGTCGGGTATCAAGCTTCACGATTTTAATTGCGGATTAAAAGCTTACCGCAGAAACGTGGCAAAAGGTATCGAGGTCTATGGTGAGATGCACCGTTACACGCCTGTTCTGGCGAAGTGGTCCGGGTATAAAAAGATCGGGGAAAAGGTAGTGGCGCACCAGGCGAGGAAATATGGTAAAAGCAAGTTTGGCGTCAGCCGCTTTATCAATGGGCCGCTTGATCTTGCTTCGATCATGTTTGTTGGTAAGTACGGAAAAAGACCCATGCACTTTTTTGGTTTGTTAGGTTCCCTTTTTTTTCTGCTTGGCATTGGACTGTCCGTTTATCTCATCATTAAAAAGATCATTGACCCCGCCTCGACGTTAACAGATAAGCCTGGATTTTATATTGCACTCACTACCACTATCATCGGTGTCCAGCTTTTTCTTTCGGGTTTTATTGGTGAACTCATCTCCAGGAATGCTCCCGGTAGAAATTCTTACCTGATAGAAAAGAAAACGGGTTTTTGATGAGCCGCGTGATCATCATAGGACCCGGCCATCCGTTACGGGGAGGATTAGCTACGTTCAATCAACGGCTGGCAAAAGAGTTTATTCAATCAGGATATGAGTGTTCGATCTGTTCTTTCTCTCTTCAGTATCCACGTCTCTTTTTCCCCGGGAAGTCACAATATACAAATGAACCGGCCCCGGAAGGATTGGTGATCCGCTCGCTGATAAATTCTATCAACCCGTTTAACTGGTCACGAGTTGGCCACAAACTTAAAAATGAAAAACCCGATATCATTATTGTCCGATTCTGGATACCAGTAATGGGACCTGCACTTGGCACGATATTGAGGATAGTGAAAAAGAATGGCCATACAAAAATCATCTGTATTGCGGATAATGTAATTCCTCATGAACATCGCCCCGGCGATAGAACTTTTACCCGGTATTTTTTGAAAAGTTGCGATGCTTTTATTACCATGAGTGAAAAAGTGATGGCTGACCTGCGCCAGTTTCAAAAAGAGAAACCGGGTACGATCGTTCAGCATCCGTTATATGATAATTTTGGAGACCCCGTGCCGAAGAAAGAAGCCCGCGATAAACTTGGTTTATCAAACGATGAAAAGATCATTTTGTTCTTCGGATTTATCCGGCAATACAAAGGTCTTGATATTCTCCTGCAAGCGATGGCCGATGAAAGAATCAGACAAGCCGGAATCAGGTTGATGATCGCCGGTGAGTTTTACGAAGACAAAAGGCAATACTATGATTTGATCGATCAACTCCGGATAAAGGACCAGCTAATATTAAGAACAGACTTTATTCCTGATTCAGAAGTTCGTTATTATTTGTGCGCGGCCGACGCGGTGATACAACCGTACCGGAACGCAACACAAAGTGGTGTTACTCCGCTTGCCTACCATTTCGAAAGACCCATGGTAGTTACCAATGTGGGCGGGCTTGCTTCCCTGGTACCTCATGAAAAAGTTGGATTGGTTGCAGATCCAAATCCAAAATCAATTGCTGGTGCAATAGCTCGTTTCTATCAATTAGGAGAGAACTATTTTATTCCGCATCTTCGCACAGAAAAACAAAAGTATAGCTGGGCGAATTTGGTCAATGCGGTGGAAGCACTTGCTGGTAAGTGAAAAGTGAAAAGTCAAAAGTCAAAAGCGAAAAATTACAACCTTCTACTATGTTTATAAAATTGAATCACCAATCTCTCAACATTTATAAAACTGTTAGAGAACTTACAAAGGAACTATATTTAATATCCACTAAACTGCCTGCCGAAGAGAAATTCAATATGATTCAGCAAATAAGGCGAGCTGGACTATCTGTAAAACTTAATTT
>DASTIZ010000171.1:0-5176 GCA_035717045.1 Chitinophagaceae bacterium | reverse complement strand
CAGGATATCAGTGATAAAGTTCCCGTGCTCGCAGATTTCAAACCCTCCGGAAAATATCTCATGCAGGATTTACACCGACATGGCGGACTCTCCTCAGTAATGAAATATCTATTGACAAAAGGTTTGCTGCACGGGGATTGTCTGACAGTAACCGGTAAAACCGTCGCAGAAAATTTGGCACTTGTTCCGGACCTCGATTTTACAACCCAGGATATTATTCACCCGGTTGAACAGCCGCTGAAAAAAACCGGGCACCTGCAGATTCTTTATGGCAACCTTGCTGAAAAGGGAAGCGTGGCAAAAATTTCTGGTAAAGAAGGAGAACGTTTTGTTGGCCCGGCAAGAGTATTTGATGGCGAACAAAAACTGATACACGGAATTCAAAGCGGGAGAGTGAAGGCCGGTGATGTCGTGGTAATAAAGAATGAAGGACCGAAAGGCGCCCCCGGAATGCCTGAGATGTTGAAACCTACTTCTGCGATCATTGGTGCAGGGTTGGGAAAGTCCGTTGCGTTGATCACCGATGGCCGTTTCAGTGGAGGTACACATGGTTTTGTGGTAGGCCATATCACTCCGGAAGCATACGAAGGTGGATTGATCGCTTTAGTGCAGGACGATGATGTGATTGAGATAGACGCAGTAAATAATACAATTACTCTAAAAGTAAGTGATGAAGAAATAGCAAAACGGAAAGAAGGATGGAAACAACCTGGATTGAAAGTAAGCAGGGGCGTATTATATAAATATGCGACGTGTGTAAAGGATGCAAGCGAGGGTTGTGTGACAGATGAAGGCCCGGCACAAAGTACTTCAGCTAATGGAGCAGAATCAACGGGCAAAGAGGAGTCTGTTTACGAAGAAACGAATTATTAAATCTTTTTTATGGATACACTTGAATTGACAAAGGAGAAAAAAACAAAAGTAGCTATTGAAAGTATTTCCGGTAGCCAGGCTGTATTAAAAGCTTTTGTTGCCGAAGGCGTTGAAACAATCTTTGGTTATCCAGGTGGCGCCATCATGCCAATCTATGACGCATTGTATGATTACAACGACAGGTTGAAACATATTCTGGTCCGTCATGAGCAAGGTGCCATTCACGCGGCACAGGGTTTTGCACGGGTAAGCGGGAGAACGGGCGTTGTACTCGCAACCAGTGGCCCGGGTGCAACCAATCTGGTCACCGGCCTGGCTGATGCAATGATCGATTCCACTCCGGTTGTATGTATCACGGGGCAAGTGTTTGCTCATTTGTTAGGAACAGATGCATTCCAGGAAACGGATGTCATCAATATTACCACACCAGTTACCAAATGGAACTACCAGGTAACCGATGCTAATGAAATTCCACATGTGTTAGCAAAAGCTTTTTATATCGCTGGTAGTGGAAGACCCGGACCTGTATTGATTGATATAACCAAGAATGCCCAATTGCAAATTTTTGAGTATAAAGGTTATGAAAAATGTGAGCATATAAGAAGTTATCGTCCCAAGCCGATTGTTCGCAAAGAATATATTGAGAAAGCAGCTCAATTGATCAATGAGGCTGAAAAACCATTTGTGATCTTTGGCCAGGGTGTCATCCTGGGTAAAGCAGAACAAGAATTTCAGCGATTTATTGAAAAAGCCGGTATTCCTGCTGCCTGGACCATCATGGGAATGAGTGCCATTCCCACGGATCACCCGCTGGCAGTTGGCATGTTAGGTATGCATGGTAATTATGGGCCCAACTTATTAACTAATGAGTGTGATGTCCTGGTCGCAATTGGTATGCGATTCGATGATCGGGTAACCGGTCGTTTGGATAAATATGCCAAGCAGGCAAAAGTTATTCATTTTGACATTGATCCGGCAGAGATCGATAAAAATGTAAAAACAACGGTACCTGTTTGGGGTGATTGCAAAGAAACGTTGCCGTTATTAACTGAAATGGTACAGGCAAAAGTTTATCCGCAATGGTTGCAGAAGTTCAATGACTGCATGAAAAAGGAGCAACAGAAATGCATCCGGGAGGAAATGAACCCAACAAATGAAATACTGACTATGGGGGAAGTGATAGATGCAATTAATGAGTTAGCCAAAGGCGATGCTGTTATTGTTACGGATGTAGGACAACACCAGATGGTAGCCTGCCGCTATGCAAAATATAATCAAAGTAAAAGTAATATCACGAGTGGCGGATTGGGGACGATGGGGTATGCATTGCCTGCCGCGATCGGTGCTAAATACGGGGCACCTGACAGAACGGTGATTGCAATTATTGGAGATGGGGGCATTCAAATGACGATACAGGAACTGGGTACGGTCATGCAATTTAAACCTGATGTGAAGATCATTATCCTGAACAATAATTTCCTGGGAATGGTTCGTCAATGGCAGGAGTTGTTTCATCAACACAGGTATTCATTTGTTGACATTCAAAGCCCGGATTTTGTACAAGTAGCAAAAGGGTATGGTATTGCCGGACGATCAGTGTGCAAAAGAGCTGAGTTGAAAAATGCATTAAAAGAAATGTTGAACGCAAACGGAAGCTATTTGCTTGAAGTGATGGTTGGCAAAGAAAACAATGTTTTCCCAATGGTACCCCAGGGTCGTGGGGTTGCTGAGATCGTATTGGGAAAAGATGAGTTATAGAATCAAAAGTAAAAAACCCCTCACTTTGACTTTTGACTTTTGACTTTTGACTTTTGACTTTTGACTTTTTAATTAGTGATATATGAACAAACAAGAATATACCATCACGGTTTATACGGAAAACCAGATCGGTTTGCTGAATCGCATTGCGATCATCTTTTCAAGGAGAAAGATCAATGTAGAAAGTTTAAACACGTCGCCAAGTGAAGTGGATAGTGTGCATCGCTTTACGATCGTTATCAATGAGACGGAGGATGTGGTGAGAAAGCTTTGCCGCCAGATTGAAAAGCAGGTCGAGGTATTGAAAGCTTACTACAATACAAATGAAGAGATTGTTTGGCAGGAACTGGCTTTGTACAAAGTACCCACCGATGTGATCGCAGAAGAAGTGAAAGTAGAACGATTGCTTCGCCAATATGGCGCCAAAGCCGTTGTGATCAGGAAAGATTATACCGTGTTTGAAGTGGCCGGTCATCGCGAAGAAACCGATACGCTCATAAAAGTATTGGAGCCTTTTGGATTGATCGAATTTGTAAGAAGTGCCCGGGTGGCTATTATTAAAAACAGCGATGGTTTCCATAAGAAATTAAAATCATTTGAATATAAAGAACCGGGCGAAGAAGTAGTAGAGAACGAATATTTAAGTGAGAATGAAAAAGTGTTTAGTATGTAATGAATTCGGGATTATGGAAAAATTAGGATTCGATATAATATTACAATCAAACCAGACCAGGGAACAAAAAGCAAAGCTGATCGCAGAAAAGATAAAGAATGCAAGAGGTTATTCCTGGATCGGGTTATATGATGTGACGGAAACAGATATTCATCTGATCTCGTATGCAGGGAGAACGGAACCGGCCTTTACATCTTTTCCAAATGATAAAGGGCTTAATGGCAGAGCTAACCTGGAAAAAAGAACTGTAATTGTAAATGACATTGATAAAGACGAGGATTACCTGCTCACTTTCAGCGATACCCAATCAGAAATTGTAGTCCCCATTTTTTCCGCAGATGGTAAAACAGTAAAAGGAACTATTGATGTTGAAAGCGAAAATGAGAATGCGTTCAATGAAGAAGATGCTGCTTTCCTGGAGAAATGTGCACTTTCGATTGAGTCACTTTGGAATAGATAACAAGATTCGGAAACGAAGAATAAATATCTCACAGATGCACGGATTTGCGGCGAATAAATTCTGTGAACATCCGTGTAATCCGTGAGAAAAACAATAGCAAACTATAAAACAAATACAATGGCAAAATTAAATTTCGGCGGGGTTACTGAAAATGTAGTGACCCGTGAAGAATTTCCTCTGGTAAAAGCGCAGGAAGTGTTGAAGAATGAAACTGTAGCCGTAATCGGGTATGGAGTACAGGGCCCCGGACAGGCATTGAACCAAAAAGACAATGGCATCAATGTGATCATAGGACAGCGCAAAAACAGTAAAACATGGGATAAGGCGATCCGGGATGGCTTTGTTCCCGGCGAAACGTTGTTTGAAATTGAAGAAGCATTGCAACGCGGTACAATTATTTGTTACCTGCTGAGTGATGCCGCACAAATTGCATTGTGGCCAACTGTGCAAAAACATTTGACTCCGGGCAAGGCTCTATATTTTTCTCATGGCTTTGGTATCACTTTCAATGACCAAACCGGGATTATACCCCCCAAAGATGTGGATGTGTTCCTGGTAGCACCCAAAGGAAGTGGTACATCACTGCGGAGAATGTTTTTGCAGGGCCGGGGATTAAATAGCTCCTATGCTATTTACCAGGACGCCACAGGAAAAGCATTTGAAAGGGTGATTGCTCTTGGCATCGCTGTTGGCAGTGGCTATTTGTTTGAAACAGATTTTAAAAAAGAAGTTTTTTCTGATCTTACCGGCGAAAGAGGAACATTGATGGGTGCGATCCAGGGAATTTTTGCTGCCCAATACCAGGTGTTGCGTGAAAGGGGCCACTCCCCTTCTGAAGCATTCAATGAAACGGTTGAAGAACTGACACAATCGTTAATGCCTCTGGTGGCCGAAAATGGAATGGATTGGATGTATGCGAATTGTTCTACGACCGCACAACGCGGCGCCCTGGACTGGTGGAAGAAATTTAAGGATGCAACACTTCCCGTATTCAATGAACTATATGATAGCGTTGCCGCAGGAAAAGAATCACAACGTTCCATAGATTCCAACTCACAACCTGACTATCGCGAGAAGCTCGAGGCCGAATTGAAGGAGCTGCGCGAAAGTGAGTTGTGGCAGGCAGGTAAAACAGTTCGTTCATTACGTCCCGAAAATCAACCTGCAAAATCTGAGAAAAAGAAAGTTGAAACAGTAGCATAAGAATTTCCGGCTGGGCGCAAAGAAAACGCAAATATGCTTTGCACCTTACAATAAACTTTGCGCCGTTGCGTCAAAAATGAAAATGAGTACAACAATAAATAAAGTGTCCCTGGATTTCACTGCGGCAGCTTTACGACTGAGGAAGGTCGTGCTTAAAACCCCGTTGCAGCGAAATACCCATCTTTCAAAGAAATATAACTGCAATATTT